>JAWOGM010000058.1:0-45531 GCA_046496795.1 Thermoplasmatota archaeon | reverse complement strand
GATATCATAGTAGAAAAGAACAAAATTTTTTACCATAAACCAAAACATAACACCAAAAAGAGGCTAAAGTTTTGTATTCACACTTTTACAAACTTTAAGGTATAATAAAACACATTTCCAATCTTTTCCTTCACTCTAAAACCGTTGTTTTCTACTTTTTTTATCAATGTAGTGGCAAACCGGTAATCAGGGTCCATTAACAACTCACTAAAAACCAACACCCCATCACTTTTTAACACTCTATGAAATTCCTGAAACGCCCGTTCTTGCTCTGGGATCTCATTAATGACCGCTATCATATATATGATATCAAAAAATGAATCTTCATATGGTAATTCATAAACATTGGCAACCTCTGCACGTACATTTGTGATATTCTCCTGTGTTACTCTTTTGATAACTCTTTTTATCATCTTCTCTTCGATATCAATGGTAACAATCAAACCATCCGGTCCTACCACTTTTGCAGCAGCTATGGTATAGCGTCCATTTCCCGGACCAACCTCTAACACTTTCATACCTTTTCTCAGACCATGACGAAGTGCTGTTTTCTCTGGCGGTTGTATTGCTCTACGCAATGGATTATCAATAATATTTGCCAAAAATTGTGGCATAGGGAATTTGTAAAAAAACCTAACAATTCTTACCGCTGTGTGAAGTATAATAACAATAAGCAGAATTAAAACTGCTATACCTAGAATTACTTGTAGCATAATCTATTTTTCTCCTATTTACAGGGATTTCCTATAACGGCTTGGGTATATCTGAAGTTTTGCCAAAGGCGGAATTTAGGTGAGAACCGTATATACAAAATAAGATATGAAGTGGTATACAACGGGGCAACCTTATTCTGTGACTAATCCTTCTTTTTATACTTCTCCACAATTTTTAATCATTTGAGTAATGGCCCAGTCATTTCTTCTATTGCATTAACTATAGTTTTGCTGAAAAATCAGATAAAGTCTGCTCCCAATCTGATGGAAGTTCCAGTTTTTTATCATTGTTTTTTTCAACTTTAAAATCAACTGATGCAAGAAAATCCATTTGTTTGTTTTCTAAAACCTTTTTCATTGAAGAAACCCAATTTCTCTTCATACCATGAGTATTTATCACCGCATATTTTTTACCTTGCAACCCAGTGATTTTTTTCAAAAAAAATCTCATGTCTTTTTGTATTCTAAATGCCTCAGTTGGAGCTGAAAAAACATATACATCTGCATCAGGCATTGAACAAGGATCTGCCTCATCAGTTTTAAGTATTTGTGTTTCTGCTCCCTTCTTTTTTAAAATTTCAGATAATGATTCAACTATTTTTTTATTTATTCCAGTTCGTGACCAGTACACCATGACATATTTCATAGATTCACCACCACGCCCCAATATGCAAAGGAGTATAAAAAATAGGTGTAGTCAAAAGAAAGAAAAAAACCAAAATAACAGTTTTTTTATAAGCATAAACAGTTACTATTGTTGTGGCTAAAAATTTAGAAAAAGAGATTCAAGAACTCCAGCAACGTATCAAAGAGCTTGAAGAAATGCTTTCCCGCGCGATTCAGCCAATTCAAAGCTTTTCAAAAACAACACAGCAATACCTTAGACTTGTTAATCTTTTACTTGAACATGGAGGTTTGACTCCTGAAGTTATTTTCCCACAAATTAAAGATGCTATCAGCCAACAAATCATACGTTCATTATTAGAAACACCAAATCAAAATGTTTCAGAAATAACCCAACGTGTCAAAAACAAACGAGGCACTGCTTCAAGAAGGATTATTCGAAATAAACTCAAATATCTTATGGAGCAAAAAATTGTTGAGTCAAATCAACAGGGAACTCGTATCGTCTATCGTTTGACTGATGAGGTGATTAAAAAGTGGTCACAACTGCTCGGTTTATCTATATAAAATGACCACAATTATGCAATGCAAATAGAAAAAAAATGGAGGTATAAAAAAATATGAGTCATCATGAAGAAATGCCTGATCCAAAAAAAATAAAAGAAATCCTAGATGTTGTCTCAGAAAAGATACCTGGGCTTCTCAAAGAGCTAAGTGGTGTATTATATGGACCAGATAGTGCAAAAAAATATGCCCAAGCCGCAGCAATTTTTTATAAAGAGCTGAAAACTGCAGGGATGACTGATGCACAAGCATATGAGCTTACGCAGCAATATCTGTCAACTCTAAATATTGGTAAGATGATAGGAAGTTTTGGTAATAAAGATTGAGCTAAAAAAGGATGTCTACTGTAATGAACAAAGCATATACTCAATCAACTAAAAACGGCAAGATCCTGCGATATACAAGCATTCTTCTCACCTTGCTTCCTTTCTTTTTATTTCGTGTCATAGCAGAATATTTGCGTTTCAGGGGAACTGTAGAAAAAGGTGGGAGAATCTTTCAAACCGAACTTATTAAACAAGGTATTGATATACAAATAGCACAAGAATTAACTCGTCAATATATTCAATCAATATCTCTAAAAAGTTTTCTTAGGACATTACAGTAAAAAAAAGGTTAGGGGGATGCTTTTTGTGGGCAATGAAACGTTCCGGCAACTCCCCACTCTTGAAACCCCCGATGGTTTTCTTATACATTATTTAGATGTGGTTCCGTTATTATTTAATAGAATTACATATTGAAAATATATATCTTATGCATGTAGAATATAGATTACTACTGTTTCTATATAGAGGTATAGTTTTTTAACTTAATCATACAACTCTAAGCAGAACTACTCAAAGCAAATTGATGATTTATAGACGTTTCAGCAATATCAAGAATATATGCCCGAGTTCTCTCTAAACTATCAACGATATAAGCAAGAGAAACAATAGTGACAGCGTCTTTTTCAAGATTAAAAATATCTTTTGTTAACTGTTCAGTTTTTTTCGCAAGTTCTTTGGTTTGATTAACAACATTATTTGCATATTCAAAACGATTTCTATTAAATGCATTAATTGCTTCATCAAACGCTTTTAATAACTCATCACTTGTTTGAACGATATCATCAATAAGTTGTATTGGTTCTTTAATTTTAGGTGTAAATCCTGCTAATTTCTTTGCATGATCTGCAATACGTTCAATAGATCTGGCAACAAGCAGATATCCTAACACTTCTTTAGGTTTAACACCCATTTTATCGGCAAAAAAGATATCATTCATAACCATGTTATGTTGTTTTGCAATCATCCAATAAAACTTATCAACCTCATCATCACGTGTTTCCACATCCTGTGCCAGCAGAGGATCCTGGTTTTTTAAAGACAGAATCGCATCCTTATGCATCCCTCGTGTAATAACATACATTCTCCGTAACCCCTGCACAAGAGAAAGATCACTAGAATCAAGTAAATCATTAATAACCACCGTATTTGAAGATTCATCAACGATTTCAGGCCCTATTACATTATGGATCAATCTTCTGATGTTTTGACGTATTAATGGGGAAAAATTTTCTTTACTTTTAATTTCTATAACATCACAGCCAGCAAGATATGCACCAATAAATTTTCTAAATAATGAATCAATGTCTTGAGAATCTATAGTGATGGTGTTTTTGATTTTTTTTGCATTTTCATTTAATTTTGGATTAATTAATAATGTTCCATCTGAACGAGGAATCATTATAAGACTGCTTCCATTTGTTATACTTACTTTGTTAACCCACGTTTTTGGTAGTGAGATAATATAGGTTGATTTACCAGTGATTTGTACTTTTCTTGTTTCCATATTTTCTCCTTTATTCAACAAATATCATTTATAGGTAGTAAACGGCTGTATTATTATTTTTTTATTGCATATTTCACGGTCTATTTATATCAAATGAATCAAATTCTATATACTTATTAGTAAATAAATAATAATATGTATTTTCACATACCATATAAAAATTACCAATATAGAATCCGATATCTATATACTACTAAATAGCCTATATAAAAGGATGGGGGTGTAGAGGAAACGGATAGATAGGATGTATTTGATAGGGAGATTTTTATAGAAACAATGCAAGTTCTCTACTGCCCCTTAAAAAAAGGAAATGTGCTTCTTTCTTTAAAAGATTATGAATATAATCTATATAGAAAAAATATAATTATAGCATTCTATACCTTTTATCATATAAAGAAAAGTCATCGCATGTCACTCTATTTAAGTAAGGTTGTCAAAGGAGGGAAAATAAAAAAATTTGTTTTACAATGATTTTGGAATTTCATTTAACATAGCATAATTTTCAATGAGATCTGGAATTAGAAAGATAATCTTAATTTATTTATAGTTTTTAATTTTCACTAAATTTCTTGTAAATAAAACAAGCAAATTCTTTATATAGGACTTATTATTTGACCCTTAGTTACAATAGGTGTATCAAGTGAAAAAAGAAGGAAGCATACTTGACAAAGCATGGGATTTACAGCATAGAATTGAAGCACGTCAACAAAGAATAGGCAAAGGCAAATACGGACGAGTATTAAAAATGACTCGCAAACCCACAAATGAAGAATTTAGTAAAACAGCAAAGATTACAGCAATTGGAATCCTTATCGTTGGATCTTTGGGATTTGTTATTTATTTAATAATAGATCAAGTTATACCCTGGATACGCTCAATGCTTGGTATTTAACATGGTTGGTGACAAGAATGCAAAATGCAGATTTTAATGAAGAATCAGAAGAGAAATCATTGATTTTTACATTGAAAACTCAGGTTGGAAAAGAACAGAGCGCTGCTGATCTTATTAACAGTCGTGCAGATAAAGCAAAGATTGACATTCCAGCAATCCTGGTAACTCCTGAGCTACGCGGGTATATTTTTGTAGAAGGATATGATGAAGAATTAATAAAAGATGTCATAAAAACAATGTCTTATTCACGAAGCATGCTCCAAGGCAATACACCTATCGATCAAATAGAGCATTTTCTCACGCCAACATCTGTTGTAGCCAAAATCACCGAAGGCGACATTGTTGAAATGGTTGCAGGACCATTCAGAGGAGAAAAAGCAAAAATTACAAATATTGATTATTCTAAAGAAGATATAACTGTTGAACTGTTAGATTCAATGGTTCCCATCCCTATCACTGTAAGAGGGGAGCAAGTTCGAGTTATTAAAAGAAAAGAAGAAGAAACTCAACAAAAAACTAAGGAGTAGTAAAGCATATGGCAGAAACAATTGAAGCACTTGTTGATGGAGGAAAAGCATCTGCAGGCCCTCCTCTTGGACCGGCACTTGGTCCAATGGGTGTAAATATCATGCAGGTTATCAACACCATAAATGATAAAACAAAAGATTTTAGTGGAATGAAAGTACCAGTTAAGGTTATAATTGATCCTGCGACTAAAAACTTTGAAATAAAAGTTGGAACACCACCTGCAGCATCGTTAATAATCAATGAATTAGGAGTAGAGAAAGGAGCAAGTTCACCATCAAGACACAGCGCGGGTAATCTTTCCATTGAACAAGTTTTAAAAATTGCTAGAATGAAATATGACAGCCTACTTGGAAAAGATATAAAAAACAAGGCTAAGGAAATTATTGGCACCTGTCGATCTATGGGCGTCACAGTAGAAGGGAAAAAACCTAATGAGATAATAAAAGCAATTGACAAAGGAGAATTTGATTCTAAATTCTCTTAAATCCTCTATGAAAGAATTGATTAATTGATTTAATCATACGATTTTGTCGATATGAAAGTGGCATGGTTTGCCCTTCACCCCATGTTTTCCTTTTTTTTATTTGATCAAGGATGCTATCAACTGAGAAATCTGTTGTATCAACAGTAGTATAGGCATATCCTGCATATGATGGATCATGAGCATCACTACCACCCGTACCCCCTAAACTAAATTGTTTTGCAATTTGTGAAGTTAACAGATTTGTTTTTGGCATACTGCAGCTATTAAACACTTCGATTGCATTAATATTATTTCTTATTATTGAAAGTTTTTCTTTTTTAATTCCAGACATCTTTCGAAAAAGATGAGGGACGACGGGGATACCGCCTTTATCAATTATTTCCTCTATTGTTTGTTCAACAGGCATTTGTTTTTTTATATTTTCTCTGATATTTAATGCAAGGATATGTCCATCTTTTGTGGATACTTCAAGTCCCGATATGACAATGAAATCTTTTGGTGCAATCGATACTGCTTTTAAGCCACCTTCAATAGAATTATGATCTGTGATAGCCATGCCTTGTAGTCCCTTTTTTTTAAGTATCTTTATCAATTCTTGTGGGGATCCAGTAGCATCTTCAGAATATTGAGAATGAAGGTGTAAATCTAATTTTAACATAAGATAGTCATCCAATTTGGTTAAGTAGCTAATTGCGCTATTAGAATATTACGATATATTTTTGCTATAAAAATTTTTTATAATGTGAAAAAAAGAATCCAAACAAGTAAATTAATGATGAGGGCAAAAAACCCCATTCGATAACTGTTAGCCCTACTTAGCAAGAGAATATATTTTGAAACAAAAACAAATGAAAAAAAGATTATAAAAAGAGCAAGTATAAGTCCACCAATCCACGAACCTAACAGAAGTTCACTAATTAAACCTATCATGCTTATTATTCCTACAGCTAAGAAAAAAGTTGTTTTTGAATAGTTAAGCACATTTTTATTATCTAAAAGATTGCTTCTGTCAATAATAAACAACCCCATGTAGACTATAAGTATATCTAAAAAGAAATTAGCAATATAGACAAGAATAATCCTTTGTATAGAAACAGATTCAATATCAACTGACCCGTAAATGACAGGCTCGGGATTAGGGTATACTGGAATTGGGTTTGCAATAGCAACAAAACCACAACATAGAATAAAAAAAAGGATCACCGTTGACAAAAGAAAATGATTTTTCATTAGGGCATTAATAGCCCATTAGTACTTTATTTTTTCCTATTGAATTTCTATTTAAATATAGACATTTTTCATCCAGGGTGTAAATCAAAAAGAAAATATTAAATAATGAATTGTTATTGTCCCGGCTGGGAGAGGCAAAACCTTATGATAAACATAAAAAACAAAATAATGAATAAGCAGGAATTTGGTAGATTAGAATTGGTTGATAAAGAGTTATTTTTTTTATGTTCAAACAGAAGAGATACTTAAAAATTACTCTCCTTAATCATTTTTAAGAAACCTTTTTAAATATATACATACATCTCTATTTAGTGGTTAATAAATATGATAGAGGGTGAGAAATAATGGATTCATTTGGGATGGATGTATCAAACCAAGTAATACATGATAAAAGAATTTCTACAGGTATCAAAGGATTAGATCCTTTAGTATCTGGTGGTTTTCTTCAGGGCAGTGTCGTTCTCGTCTCTGGAACACCCGGGACAGGTAAGACGATAGTTTGTTTTCAATACATTCAACAAGGCATAAAAAATGGTGAAAAATGTCTTTATTTTACCTCTGATGAGAGAGTACATAGTTTAATACATCAAGCAAATGAGTTAGGATTCAACTTCCAACAATATATTGATAGTGGCCAATTAACATTTCGTTACCTAGATCTGGATAAGCGCGATGTTCATAAAGAAATGGATGATATCTTACAAACAGGTAGTTTTTCTCGAGTTGTTTTAGATTCCCTAACACCGCTTTCTGAGATCCCGGTATGGCTTGTTAATAAAGGAAATGAGATAATACCTTCTGAAGTATCCTTTGACAAAAATACATTTCCTGTAAACTCCATTCAGGCAACAAGAACGCATGTTCGCAGACTAATAAGTCTACTCAGCAATAACGAATGCACGACCCTTGTCACATCGGAAATACCCGAAGGATCTCATTGTTTGTCAAGAGATTCTATTTCAGAGTTTTTAGTTGATGGAATCATCATCCTAGACTTAGATGTAACAATGGATAGAAGAAAACTGACAATTCGAAAAATGAGAGGAACAAAACATACTTTAAAACCGCAGAACATTTCAATTGATACCACCGGAATCAAAATAGTATAGGATTAATGTATGTCTCTTAAAAATAATATATAAATTCTTTATTTGTGATGTAATGAATAATCAAAATAGAGTGCAGAAGTTTTCTCATATATTTTTTGTATCAAAAGAACCGAGTAGATCTCCTTTTATATCTGATATACTATCATTTGGTGAGAAGATAAATACCTTGTCAATTAAACCAACAAAAATTATTATAAGTATTTCATTTGGTAATCGTTTATTAATAGCCTGGACAAACAATGAAATAAAAAAGTTAACTCAATCTGATATTTTAGAAATTGTGGATGTTGATCCAATTAAGCAAAACGTTTTGCTCATCGGTCAAAAAGAACCATGCATTGAGACTCTAGTGCATTGGATTATTCATAAAGCAAGAAATGATATTAATGCTCTAGTTGAGATACAAAGTGATTTTTTGTATACAAAATATTCAAAAAAATTGCAGGTTTTAAAAAAAACTCCGAATGGAACAATCAAAAGAGCAAAATCAATTCTTCAAACATTACAAAACACAAAAAACATATGTATTGAAGACGAAGGAATTTTACTAGCTGGAGTTTATTTAAAAGAAATAAAGGATTATCTTACAGAAAATTTGGGGAAATCTACATGAAAATAAAAGGAGAAGAAAAAAGAGCGTTATGGTCTGATGGATCAGCAGTATATTTTATTGATCAACGAAAACTACCCTATAAAATAGAAATTTTTACCGCAAAAACAGTTAACGATATTTCCTATGCAATAAAAGATATGGTTGTCCGTGGCGCACCAGCAATTGGTGCAGCTGCAGTTTATGGAATGGCAATAGGCAAAAAGAATGTAAAAGAAACGGTTAATATTTTACGGTCAACACGTCCAACAGCACATGATTTATTTTATGCCATCCACTATATGGAAGATAAAATAAAAAACGGTATTGATGCATTTGAAGCTGCAGAAGAATACATAGAAACTATCATAAACCATTGTAAAAAAATTGGAGAATATGGTGATACATTGATCACTGAGGGTATGAGTATCCTTACGCATTGTAACGCTGGAGCTCTTGCAACAGTAGATTACGGAACAGCTCTTGCTCCGTTTCGTATCGCTCATCAAAAAGGAAAACAATTCTTTGTCTATGCTGATGAAACACGACCTCGTATTCAAGGTATTTTAACATCATGGGAGTTATTTCAAGAAGGAATACCCCATGCAGTAATCGTTGATAATGCAGCAGGTTTTTATATGAAACAAGGAAAAATTGATATGGTACTAACAGGTGCAGATAGAATAACTAAAAATGGGGATTTTGCAAATAAAATCGGGACATATGAAAAAGCGGTTTTAGCTAAAGAAAATAATATTCCTTTCTATGTAGCAGCACCAAGTACTACATTTGATACTAACCTTGAAAAAGGTAATGATATTATAATTGAAGAGCGAGATAAATCAGAACTTCGTTTTATTCATGGAAATGAAATTATGCCCGAATGGGTTGATGTATATAACCCCGCATTTGATGTAACGCCACATAGATATGTAACAGGATATATTACCGAAAAGGGAATAAAAAAAGTAGTATCTTAGTTAAAGTAACTTATCCATATGGTGATTCAATATTGTAGAATTAGAAGAGAAAAAATTAAAGAGAAAAAAAGAGAAAAAGAGATGTTATTTCATTCTGATGAAAAACAGGAAGACTGACGCGGGTTGTTGAATTTCATCAGAGACTTCTATACCCTCGATATCAGCAGTTACAATAACTGTGGTATCACCAAAACCAATAATGAAATCCGATGAAAATGTTGCCGTTCCCCCAGCTGGTATACCAAGAAATCTACCGCTTTTTTCTGATCCCAAAAGGATAAAGCCACCATCAAGTCTCAAGTTCCAGTTAACCTTAAGGGCATCAATATCGCCAGTATTATTCAAGGTCACCCTAATTTTACCAATCTCAGACGATATTGATTCAATAACAAATTCTGGTGCAATAATCTGAATTGTTAATGGATCTGACCATCCACTTTCATAGCCAAAATCATCTTTAACTCTAACAGAAACATTAAAAACTCCTGCTCGAGTCCAGATATGAGACGAAGGAATTGTTTGGCCTGGTGAATATGGACCTTGCCAGTCTGAAGTGGTATCATCGCCCCAGTTCCATTGAACGTAGATATCATCTTGCTTTAAAGTATCAGGTATCTTCATAGTAAAACTATAAGAGACTCCCGCTTCTCCCTCAGTTGGTCCAACAGGAGGTTCTAAATACATACCGGTCGCTCCAACTACTACTAGGGCATAAACAGCATCAAGTTCAGGTGTTTGGACATGACCGTCTTGAATTATTTCATCAGCAGATATCTCAATTTTCCATGCACCTGGTTCAGGGTTTTCAACGAAAACACATTCCACTGTATTTTTCGTATCAGGATCTCCTCCTGGCTCAGACCACATTCCAGTAATAAGCCCATTGTTTCCATAATAATATGTCCCAGAAGGCGATGTAACTTTCATTGTTATATCATTAATACGGTGTTGTGTTTGTACTGCTGGATTTCCTGCGGGATCCTTATAGGTCATTGCAATTTTTAATTCAGGTTCACCTGGTTCAACTGTTACGATATGTTCACTTACATCAAAAGGATTTAAAATATCAGTTTCATCAATGGTAATCATTTTTTCTCTCATATCATACATTTTCTGTAGATCAGGCATTCCCCAGCCCTGATGCATACGAGCTTTATCATGACTGGTCCCCGAAAAAGGATATTGTTCTGCTGTTGCAACAAGCATAGCTTTAGCTGTTGTCATATGAGCTTTGTTCTCAAAGACGGTGCCTTGTGGATCAACGGTATTACCAAAGATTCCTTCAGACCACATCTGGAAAAAGAGACCAACATGACCAGCGATAATTGGTGTAGCTCCACTTGTTCCACCAAACGAGCTTGTATATGAATTTGACCCCCCAGTCCATGTAGTTAATATATTATCATAAAAATGAGTTAAGGTAGGTTTAATCCTCCCATCAGATGCAGGGCCAATACTTGCGCCATAGTTCCACATATCATCTGACTTAGTCAAGGTATCATAATGATAAATTCCTCCACCAGAGATTATATTTTTTGCCCATGCTTGAGGTCTTGACATTTGGTCACCTGCATTACTTTGTGATTGACAATGAACAATATCAAAATCAAATAGTGTCGTATCAGTATCTGCAGAAATAGTCGTATATTGGGTTGTTCGTGGGCTTCCTACACTTGCAGTTTGAAACACAGCATTATAGGGTTCTTGTACTAACTCACCAGTATGTGTATAACGGCTTGGTCCCTCTAAACCAACTGAAAGATAATATGCAACAATACCTTGTCCTTCAGGAAGTAAACCTCGTGCCTGTGGGTTTCCTGTGCCATCTCCAAAAACTATTCCGGCACATGCAGTACCATGAGCAGAAGAAGGATTTATGCCACCGTGAACGATAAGTGGGCGTGATGCAAAATCAACATGATTAAGGTTAAATTCAGTATCAAATATTTCTCCGCGAACCCCTGCACCTGTAAAACCAGCAACAGTTTCAATATAGTTTGCTCCTCCGATTTCACGTGCATTATCCATATCCACCTCGTATTCTCCCCAGATATCAATAAAATTAATCTCATCCCATCCGGCTACTTCAAAGAGTTGATTTGGAGTTAATGTTGCCACAAGTAAGAATTTTCCCTGATCAGCACTATCTAAAATCCAATCTTTTGATTCTATTCTATCTGCTACTAACTCTTTTTGTTCTTCGTCTAAAACTTGAATATTGTATCGTTGCAGTGGATATGCCATATCAGCATTATCAAGATTTTCAATCATATATTCCTCTAGTCTATATGCTGGGTGGTACTGACCTATCCATCTAACATAGGGTAGCTCTGATACGTCTTGTTTGACATCTTCATCCATTTCAACTAGATAAGCAAACTGAGCGATATAATGACGAACATAACCACCAAGATCAGTTATCGCCTGATGAAATATTTCTAGAGGTTGTGTCAAAAACTGTACTATATATAAATTGGTTGAGGAATCAGCATGAAGTCGTGAATCAACATATGGCGTCCGATTAAGAGGATCAAACTGATCATAACGCAACCCTATCTCATAACATGGTTGAACAGTTCTGACAACCTGACCATCAATTGAGATACTATAATATGGAATGATTATTTCTTCTTCAGATATCTCATCCCAGAATGTAAGAATAATTGATGTGTCAGGAATCTCTATAGAATAGGTTCCATTATCTGTTAGTTTATCTGTTATAGCTTCATTTTCGTTTTGAATGCTTCCACCATAGACACTAAATGTCGATATAATCAAAAAAATACATAGTGCACAGGATAGAACTGCATTATTTTTTTTCTTCATATATTATTCTCCTTTAAACTTAATTAATATAAGGGCGAACTATTTAATAAATGTAACGCCTGTTAACACATATTTTATTATTTTTTGAATATTAATCATTTTTTGTTATAAAATAACACAAGAGCTAATAGTTTCGTTAATCCCTTTCTTATATTTATAAGGAATTTAGTAATTTAGGGGTCTGGAGAGTAATATGACAACATGGAGTTATATAATACACGGAAAATCTGGCATTATTATAACACAGAATTATGCATATGCAGAAGAAAAAAGTAAATTAGGTTACAGAGTTTTATGCAAACGTCATAATAACATTTACCGATATCCTCATAGACACATTAGTTAAGTAGACAGAGTTCACAAATACCTTATTTTTCTTTTTCATAATGAAAAATATATAGATTGGGTATTCTTTTTTTCTTACCCGTCCAATATCCACATTTTAAACAGCGCAGCTCAATAGTAACTTCACCACCAAAGATTGTAAGATTTTTAACTCTCTGCAGGTTATGTAAACAAACAGGGCATTTATTCATAATTTTATGTGGATCACCTTCCCGACTGTGAATTTCTATACTGACCATACCAGTCTGCAAGGCAAGATGCCTTAGTCTACTACCACTTACTCGATATTCTTTCTTGTTTGTTTTTAATTCTTTTTCAACTAGCTCTTTAAATCTTTTCTGAGAAGAAATAATTCGATATTGTTGTAAAACCTTTATAATGGCTTTAGTAACAGCCTCATCTGAAGCAATAAGATAGGTCATACGACGGTGAAATACCTCCTTTGAAAATTTAAATTATAATGATACTGTTTTTAACAAATCAGTTCTGGTAACCATTCCAATAAGTTCCTCATCATCAAGGATAGGTAGTGACCCAATTGAGTTTTTCATCATAATCTTTGCTGCTTGTTTAATAGTAATTGTTGGCGTACTCCACAGGACAGGTGATTTCATAACAGAGTGAACAGTTAATTCATCCAGTTTATGTTTTTGCCTACCTATAGAAAACGATTTTTTTAATGATGCAAACGCAAAAGCAATTTCAATATCTGAAATTATTCCAGATAGTTTCCCTTCGTCAACAACGGGAAGTCGAGCTACATTTTCATCAATCATAATTCTACGAGCATGAATAACCCTATCAGAGGGAGATACATAATGAAGATTTTTTTGTATAATAGTATTAAGAGGCTGTGTGCTATCTACAAGAAATAATAAATCCGCTTTTGTGATAATTCCAACAAGTTTTTGTTCTTTAATAACAGGAAGCATTGTTGGACCTGGTTGACCAACCGTCTGTAATATTTTTTTGATATCAGTATCCTCAGAGACCGTTGTTACATCTTTTTCAATCACAGAAGATGCATATAATCGGGAAGTCGAAATACTTCTTTTTCTTATAGACCCAAGTTTATATGCTATAATGTTGTCTGTGACAATTCCGATAAAAATTTTATTTTCGACGACAGGTATTTTGGTTATATTGTGTTTTTTCATCAATGACAGAATATGCTTTAAATTTTCGTCTTTATCAACACTTATTATGTCTGTTGTCATAATCTCTTTAATTTTCATGTATCAACCTCTCAAAAAAAATTATTCATATTGTAAGGAATCTATACAACTCTCACAGATCAGTCGGCCATCTTTCTTTTTTAAATTATGAGACAAAGCATTGCAATCTTCACATTTTCCTGATAATATTTGACTGGTAACATATGATTCATCTTGAAAATTAATATCATACCATTCCCGAGATATCTCATGTAACACAGGCGATATTCTTGAAATATCACGTTGAGTAATCACGCCTATTAATTCCCCTTTTTCAATAACTGGCAATCGTCGTATATTACATTTACCCATAATTGTCATAGCCTTTTCTAAATTTACATACGGATCTACCACAATAAGAGGAGTACTCATGACTTCTTCAACTAATGTAGTATCTGCATGTTTTCCTTCAGCTACTACTTTTTTTAAAATATCGCTTTCTGTAAGAATGCCTATTGGTTGTTTTTTTTCGACAACAATAACATTACCAATCTTATATTTTTTCATTTGTTTTGCAGCTTCTAAAATCGTGTCCTCTGGTTTGATTTGCACTAGATTTGTCTTCATTGCTTCTTTGACAAGAACTTCCTTTATCATATATGCCTCAATTTGTATTATTTAAGCTTGTTTTAAAATAATAAAGCCCAAACATTAAAAGATTTACACGTATTTTACTGTTTTCATAAAAACCATAAAAATAGGTGTAAAATTATGGCTTCATTTGTAATTAAGGGGATTCCTCAAGTAAAGCAGAGACCAAGATTTGCAACAAGAAATGGTAGAGTATTAACATATACGCCAAAAACTACTGCCACTTTCGAAAATCTTGTACGATTAAAAGCAGAAAAAGAGTTTATAAGACCACTTGCAGGACCTATTCGTCTTGCTATTCGTTTTCTTCTACCCCGACCAAAACGATTGATTTGGAAAACAAAACCCATGGCGGAAGTATATTCAGATAAAAGACCAGATATTGATAATCTTGCAAAATCTGTTATTGATGGATTAAATGGAACTGCTTTTAAAGACGATGGGCAAATTTCTGATTTACATGTAACAAAAAAATATCATGCAGGTAATAGTGAGCCAAAAACAATAATAATTGTAGAAAATGTTGCAGTTGACTTAAATCAGACAACATTAGAAAAATAAAAGAAATATAAAAGCAAAAATGTTATAATTTATTAAATTTCACAGGAAACAATATACAAAATCTTTTTAGTATAATGCATATTACATGGGTGATGCCAATGAAAAAATTATTAATTGCTTATGATGGATCTGAAGCCTCTGAAAAAGCTATTGAAACCGCAATGAAATGTTGTAATTCTGAAGATGAAATAACAATTATGACAGTAATTCCAGCAGCTCTTGCGGAGTCAACATTTACAAACATGTTACTACCAACAATAGATTTAAGTTCGGTTGTACAGTCTGGAAATTTTAAAGAAAAAGCTATGGAAAACATCAATCAAGTTGCCAAAAAAATTGAACATAAAGTAAATAAAGTAGATGTTATCGTTGAGGCAGGAGATCCAGCAGATGAGATACTTATAACCTCTAAAAAGATAGAATCAGATATTATTATTATCGGATACAAGGGTTATGGGAAGGAAGGAAGATTTTTACTTGGTAGTGTCACAGACAAAGTTGTACGACATGCAAGCAGATCAGTTCTTGTGGTTCGATAAGATTTGTGATGAGAATGCATCCTGCAGATGATCTGCGCGGTATAAAAAGCAATAAACTTTTTCAAAAAAGAATAATTTTAGCTGTTACCGGAAGTATTGCAGCTGTTGAAACCATTAAACTTGCTCGAGAGTTAATACGGCATGGAGCAGAAGTTTTTCCAGTAATGACGTCTACAGCAACCAAAATAATTCATCCTGATGCTTTAGAATTTGCTACATCAAACAAACCTATTATTGAATTGACAGGAAAAGTTGAACATGTGTATTATTGTGGTCTAGTGAAAAAACCGGTTGATCTTGTTCTTATCTGCCCCTGTACAGCAAACACTATTTCAAAGATTGCTCATGGCATTGATGACACCCCTGTAACAACATTTGCAACAACAGCTATCGGTTCTGATATACCTGTTATAGTAGTTCCTGCAATGCATCTTTCTATGTATAATCATAAAGCAGTTGAAAAAAATATCAAGAAATGTAAGAAATTAGGAGTGACTATCATTGAGCCAGCAATTAGTAACACTAAAGCAAAAATGCCAGGTATTGATGAGATTGTATCAAATGTTATCAGAAAATCAACAAAAAAACACCATCTGGCAGATAAAGATATTTTAATAATTGGAGGAGCAACAGCAGAGCCTATAGATAATATTCGGATTCTAACAAATATAAGCTCAGGAAAAACCGCAGTCTCCTTAGCTATATCAGCATATGAAAAAGGGGCCAATGTAGAACTATGGTATGGACATTCTATGGAGCCTGTTCCATTATTTATAAATGTAAAATCTTTTCAGACTGTTCAAGATATCTTTGATTTACTCAAAAAAAACAAGAAAAAATTTTATGCAGTAATTGTTTGTGCAGCGATTGCAGATTATATCCCAAAAAAATACAATGGTAAAATTCCATCAAAAAAACCAAATTTATTAATTGAGTGTTCTCCCGCACCGAAAGTTCTTGAAGAGATACATAAAATTGCACCGAAAAGTAAATTAATTGCTTTTAAGGCAGAATATAATAAAATAGCCATTGAAAAAGAAGCCGAAAAACTACTTAAAAAATATTCTCTTTATCAAGTGATTGGAAATACAACTACGGCATTTGGTAGCAAGACAAATAAAATTGTAATTATTAACAGAAAAGGAGAAAAAACCGTTAAACAAGGAAAAAAAGAACTATTATCAGAATACATCATTAATACGTTATAATTTATTGATAAATATGAAAGCAATAGCTTTTGCCCCTGGACATATTTCTGGATTTTTTGAACCAATTTATTATAATATGGATTACGCTCGTTCAGGTTCGCGTGGTGCAGGCATTAATTTATCATTGGGAGCAATAAGCCAAGTTGTCGTTGAAAAATCGGATCACCAATATATCGATATTATTGTTAATGACAAAAATAGTAATGCTTTGGTTACGAAACGTGCGATTCAACATCTTATAGGTAATATCCCAATGACTATTTCAATTAGTACAAACTTAGATCTTCCTTTACGTCAAGGATTTGGTATGAGTGCAGCTGGTACGCTTAGCAGTTGTCTTGCTCTTGCTAAGATTTTACAGATCCCAAAAGAAGATGCTATTAAAGCATCTCATATTGCAGAGGTAGAGTCACGTACCGGATTAGGAGATGTTATTGCAAGTAGCTTTGGAGGAATTGAGCTTAGAAGAGAAGCTGGTCTTCCACCCTGGGGCAGTATTGAACATATCCCTGGATTTTTTAATATTGTCCTATGTGTAATCGGAAAAGAAATTGATACAAGCAAGATATTAGCTGATACTGATAAAATTGAATCTATAGGATCATATGGTAAATATTGTATAAAAAAACTTATTGAACGCCCATCTATTGAAAATCTATTTTATCTCTCAAATCTTTTTACCAACAAAACAGGTTTGGCAGATGAGAAAGTTCTTGAAGCAATTGAAAATGCAAATAATTATGGTATGGCAAGCATGTGTATGCTTGGAAACTCTGTTTTTTCTGTTGGTGACACTGATTTATTATGTAATATTTTATCAAAATTTGGAACTGTCTATATATGTCCTATAGATAGATTTGGTGCCCAGGTAATAAATGAATAGGAAAATGCAAAAGAATTTTTTTTATTTGCATAAATAGACAGTATCACTACATTTTATTTATTAAGTATTATTAAGTAATTTTCAATGTGATATTTATTTAAGATAGCATTGTCGATATCGTTGCCATATTTGGTCGGTATGTTCTTCTATGAGTTTAATTTTTTCAACATCCTTTTTAGGCCTGAAGAGATGACCAAATCGACCCTGATATTTTATCCATTCTTCAACTGGTTTTCTCTGTATTTTTCCCTCTAAAATAAGTTTACTTTTTCCATTAAATGTAACAACATCGTGTTCAACTTCATATAATGCCCATGCTCCTGTTTCAACTGCCAATTTTCCCATTTCCACGGTTTTTTCCATTGGAAAACGCCAGGCCGGCGGGCACGGAGCCATTATTTCAATATATTTTGGACCTTTTATTGATTTAGCTTTCACAAGTTTTCTATACATATCTTCAGGATATGAGATACACGTCTGAGCAGCATAAGGAATATGATGAGCCTGAATTATTTCACCCATTTCTTTTCTAAATTCAGTTTTCCCTTTAACGGTGGTTGTTGTCCAAGTCGCATAGGGAGTTGCACCACTTCGTTGAACACCTGTATTGGAATAAACTTGATTATTATAACAGATATATATGAAATTTGTTCCTCGTTCAAGTGCTCCAGATAATGCTTGAATTCCTATATCATAGGTACCTCCATCCCCTGCCCATGCAACAACTGTAATGTCTGTTTTCCCTTGCATTCGAAGCCCTGCTTCAACACCTGAGGCCCCCGCAGCAGCTGCCTCAAAAGCAATATTCATTGTTGGTACATCAAATGAAGTATTTGGATGAAGACTTTCAATAACTGCAGTACAACAAGCAGGAACCACTTTAATCATATTTTTTCCTAATGCTTTATACACAATTCGTAAGGCTATTGTTGCTGGACATCCTGGACATGCTGCACTACCTGCAAGATAATATTCTTCCTTTGGTAAATCTTTAATTGCCATATGTTACACCTCCTCAAACCCAAACCATTCAAGATCTTTGGCTTTTCCTTTAACAACTTTTTTACATATGAGTTCAATATCACTAAATAAAACGTCTTTTCCACCCAAACCTGCGATAAAGCCATATATTTTAGCATTTGTTTTACCATACAATGCTGCTTTGACTTCAGTAAATAATGCTCCTTCCATGCCTATCGATATATTCCTATCAATAACAATTAAATCTGCCTTTTTCCCAAGCTTTATAATATCTTCAGTCGGCAATGGTCGAAAACATCTCACCCTAGCAAGACCAATTTTTATTCCTTGTTTTCTAAGATTATCTATAGAAACTTTACTTTCTGAACCTATCGCACCCATTGAAAGTAAAATATATTCTGCATCCTCACAATGATATAACTCAAGAAGATCACCATGGTATCTTCCAAACTGTTTCTCCCATTCAACAGATATATCTTTTATGATTTTTTTTGCATTCTCACAAGCATCTTGCATATCTTTTCGTATTTTTTCGTATTCTGCTGGAAGGATAATATTACCAAACGTGATTGGATTATCAATATCAAGTTTCCATTTAGGTATTCTTTTTGGTAAAAATGCATCAATTTCCTCTTGTTCAGGTATATGTACAGGCATTGATGTATGTGATAAAATAAAAGCATTATAATTAACCATTACCGGTAGTTGGATTTTTGCATGTTCAGCTATTTTAAATGATTGAATGACGGTATCAAAAATTTCTTGATTGCTTGAACAATAAAACTGCAGCCATCCTGTATCACGTTGAGAGATAGAATCATTTTCATCAGCCCAAATATTCCAGCCAGGACCAACTACTCTGTTGATATTACACATAACAACAGGCAATCTTGCAAGAGCAGCCCAATGAAGCATTTCATGCATTAATAGTAATCCATGTGATGATGTTCCAGTAAATGTTCTAACACCTGTTGCACTTGCACCAATACATGCTGCCATAGCCGAATGCTCACTTTCAACACATATATATTCTCCTTTAAATTCTCCAGTGCCAACATAATTAGCAATACCTTCCACAAGAGTAGTCTGTGGAGTAATAGGATACGCAGCAACAACATCAGGTTTACACATAACTGCTGCTTTAGCTGCAATATAATTTCCAGTATTTATCATAATTGAACCCATTATTTTTTTACCTCCCGTTCAATAGTTATTGCTTTTACATTGCAAACATTTGCACATATGCCACATCCTTTACAATACTCATAATCAATGTCAATAGTATCATCTTTATTTCGAATAATTGTTGCCTCAGGGCAAAAAATCCAACAACGCAAACATTTCACACATTTATCTTTATCAAAAAGTGGTTTAAAGACACGCCAAGTTCCTGTTTTACCCATTGCTCCTTTTTTAGGATATGAAATTGTTGTTTTAATGTCATATTTTTTCATTTAATTCACCGTTACTTGTTCATATGCATCCTGAGTTGCTTTTACATTTTGTTGAGCTAATTCTCCTTTCCATTTCTCTTTAATTGTTTTTTGAATCGATTTTAAAGATACTCTATCAAGTATTTTTGGTACTGCTCCAAGTATAGGCGTGTTAATAAGAGGTATACCCCCCACAAGTATATTATGCTGTAATGCAATGCCTGTTGCATCAACTGTTGATACTTTGTATTTTTTTGAAAAATCAAAATCAGTTGGTTTTTTTTGTGTGTTAATAAGTATCTTTCCATTTTTTTTGATACCTTTGAGTATATCGACAACATCCATGATACTCTCATCAAGTATAATGACTATATCGGGATGATAGACCTCGCTTCTTAGATGTATCTCATCACCAGAGATACGAGCAAATGCTCTCACCGGTGCTCCTCTTCGTTCAGCTCCAAAAAATGGAAATGCTTGTACTCCTTTATTTCCATCGGCTAATGCTGCTGCAACGAGAAGATTTGCTGCAGTTACAGCACCTTGTCCACCACGGCCATGAAAACAGATTTCTATCAACGATTCAGACGTCATACCAAATTACCTTCCCAAGCCCCGAAATATTAATGGAGCATATAACTGTTTTGAATAATGAAATTGTGTGTTTAATATCTACTGATTATTTCAAGGATTTTATTTTTGATTTCATTGTAACTTCTTTATCTCGACGGTCATCAATTTTTAATTCTGTGATAACCCGATACGCTCCTGCTTCAAGAATAGCTAAATGTGCTTTTTGAACAACATCAAAAATTCTTGATAAATCATCTGATTCAATAACCGTTGCCATTGCATTTGTTTCAAAAGACATATTTTCTTTTTTCAAAATATCAATTACAATTTGGACGTAGTTATGAAGACTTACATCTTTTCCTACAGGTGCAATACTTAATTGAGCAATAATCATTTATTCACCTCTCTTTCTTTACGATTTTAAATATCTATGCAAAGGATTCTTTAATTTGTTGAATTGCTTGCTTGATACATTCTAAACTAGTTGCGTATGAAAATCTAAGATATCCTTCACCATATGGTCCAAAGGCAGTTCCTGGTAAAACTGCTACACCTGCCTTTCTTAACAGATGATCGGCACATTGTTGTGAGGACATATTTGTCTGAGTAATGTTTGGAAATGCATAAAATGCGCCTTTTGGAGACAAACATGAAAAACCAGATATTGAGTTTAGACCAGCAACAATTTTATCTCTTTTTTGCTTGAAACGATCCATCATTTCTGCAATGAACTGTTGCTCCCCTGTCAATGCTTCTATTCCCGCCAACTGAGTAAATGCAGCAGTACATGATATTGCACTGACCAAAAAATCCTGTAGTCGTTCAGCCATCTTCGCAGGTACAACCATATACCCAAGTCTCCATCCTGTCATTGCATAATATTTAGAAAAACCATCAAGAAGTATTGATCGTTTTTTTGCTTCATCTCGTACGGTAGGAGAATAATGAGCTGATTCATATGTCATTTTTGAATAGATTTCATCAGAGACAACAAAGATATCATGTTCTTCTGCAATCATCGCTAATTCTTCTAATTCAGATTTTGTCATTACTGATCCTGTTGGATTTTGAGGAGAATTTACGACAATGAGTTTTGTTTTTTTTGAAATTTTCTTTTTAATATCATCAGGATTCATCCGAAACTCATTTTCTTCTAGCAAAGGTACAAGCACACTTTTAGCACCTAAAAAAGAGGCAACAGACCCATATGTTGGATATCCAGGATCTTGATAGATAACTTCATCTCCGGGATTAACAATACATAGCATTGAAAAAAATATACCTGGTTTCAAACCAGGAGTTATAACAATTTGTTCTAAATCAGGCCGATATCCCCGTGTTTTTTCCACTTCATATTGTACTGCTTGACGTAATTCTAATACCCCAACTGAAGGAACATAATGTGTTTTTTTGTCTTTGATTGCTTGGATACCTGCTTTGACAATATGTTCAGGTGTTTCCATATCTGGTTCGCCAATTTCAAAATGGAGGATTTTTTTACCCTGTCTTTCTAAAGCTTGCGCTTTTGCTAGTACTTCAAAGGCAGCCTCACCATATATTCTGTTTGATGCTTCACTTAAATTTACCATTGCTACACAACCTTTTTTGAAATGAGATATAATATAAAGACTTATGAAATTATTATTTTATTATTTTGTTATAATCTTCAAGATCGAGTTCTTTTAGTTTTTTAGAAGTTGGAATTCCTTTTGTATTCCATCCTCGTAGTTTATAGTATTCCAAAAGGCTTTTTTTAAAGTCATCCTCTGGAAGAACAATATTTTTTGCTGCTCCTTTGGTAAATGAATCAATAAAAAAACGTTGGGATATTCTATCGTCCGCAGGGTCAAGTCCTTCTCGTAGATTAAACATCCTAATTAGATTCCAAATTCGTTCACCTGCTTTTAAATAACTTTCTACAGTGTGGGAAAAACCTGTCGAAGCATTTAACAACGAAACACAGTCCTTCTCAGATATTGGAGCAAAATCACATAAGACAAGTGAAAAAAATGCTGCTCGTTCGTCTTGAGTTGATTTCACAAGTTGGGCTTTTTTCTCAAATGAAAATCTATCATAGTCTGGATTGTTTAGCTCTGTTGTTACCGTCCACGCTCTCTGATGACATCCTCCCCGGTCAGAGGTTGCATAAGCCAACCCCATTCCAAAGCTACCGCGAGGATCATATCCCGGAATTTCTAGTCCTTTTGCATGAACTGCATATCGTAGCGTTTTTTTACCTAATTTTTTTGCAGCATATCTTACACCTTCAGCTAATATATCACCAGCTTTACTATTGCGAAATGCAATATCATGAATGAGTTTTGAAAATTCTTCGGTTTTACCCCATCCTATTAAGACACCTGCTAAATCTTCAATAGTTAATGCATTGTGTTCAAATGCTTCTACTGCAAATCCAAGTACACCGCCTAATGAAATAGTATCCATCCCGAGCTCATTGCATATATTGTTAAGAAATGCTACTTCTTCAATTGTCTTTAGTTGTAGATTTGTACCCATTAAGGCAATTGTTTCGTATTCAGGTCCAACCAATGAAACATTTTTGTATGGACCTGATTTAACACTTGATTTATTCCAACAGGCAATGACACAGTTGAAACATGCACCCGAGCTATCAACTATTTTTTCTTGCATTGTATCAGCATTTAATGAATCTCCATCTTCAAAATATCCTTCCTGATAATTTTTTGTTGGAATAAAACCCCAGTCATTTACTGGTTTAACCCAATACGGAGTCCCATATTTCCTTCTTATTGGTACAAAACTGTTTTCTTGTATTTTCTTTAGTGTTTCTTTTGCTTTTGCATTAAATGCATCTTCATTATGCAATGGTATCTTTTGACTACCATTCAGAACAATTGCTTTGAGGTTTTTTGAACCCATCACTGCACCTGCTCCGCCTCTGCCAGCATGTCGATGTCCATCCATTGTAATAGAGGAAAATTTCACAAGATTTTCACCGGCGGGGCCAATAACAGCAGTTTTTGTTTTTCCTTCAGTTTTTTGCAACAACATGTGAGTAGCGTAGCATTCTTCGCCCCACAATGATAATGCATCTTTAAATTCAATAGAATCATCGTTGATAACAAAATATATCGGGGATTTTGATTTTTCTTTTACTAGTATCATATCCCATCCTGCTTTTTTTATTTCAGCAGCAAAACTTCCACCGAAATGAGAGTCTAAAAATAAATTTGTTAGTGGTGATTTTGTTACTACTGTACCCCTTCCGGAAGTCTGTACTTTAGTTCCTGTTAATGGACCAGTTGTAAAAAGTAGTATATTTTGAGGAGATAAGGGATCGGTACCTGCTTGTAGAGTATCATATAGGATTTTTGCACCAAGTCCTTTTGCTCCGATGTATTGTTCTGCGTCTTTTAGATTTGTTTTTTCTATTGTTGTCGACTGTTTTTTTAAATCGATTTCCAAAATTTTTCCGGTGTATCCACCACTCATTTTTTCACCTTTTATATAATATACCGATTTTTTTAACTTGTGTTAGCTGTAGAACATTTTCTATTAATATTTATCAAATCTATTAGCAATGAATATCCTGTTTCTAGACGTCCTGCACCAGGCCCTATAATAGTTACCGGTCCTAAGCTATCAGTATAATAAGTTAATGCATTAATAGCCTCACCTACTCCAGCAAGGGGATCATTTAATGGTAGTTTTACTGGTGAAACCTCTGCTTTTATAGATCCATCAGGCTGTATCATTGACCTGCCGATAAGTTTCCATCGTTTTCCTTGTTCTTTTGCTTTTTGAATATCTTCTGACGTAATACCTGTAATGCCAATTCGTTTGACATCAGTCCATGCAAGTTTTTTACCAAGAACAACATTTGATAAAATAACTACTTTACCCAATGCATCTAATCCTTCCACATCACCAGTGGGATCAGCTTCTGCATAGCCCAGTTCTTGGGCTTTTTTCAAGGCCTCCTCATAAGTCATTCCTTCTTCCATTCGGGTTAAAATATAATTAGTGGTACCATTTAATATTCCTTTAAACCCATTAATAGTAGTTCCTGCTAGGCAATATTTTGCCAGGTTTAAGACCGGTGTCCCGGCAAGTACGACTCCTTCAAATCCATAGTGGACTGATTGTGAAGCGGCAAGTTCTTCAAGCTTTTTTGACTGTTTAACTACCGGCCCTTTATTTGTAGAGATGACATGTTTTCCAGCGTTTAATGCTGTTGTGATATGCGTAAGTGCTGGTTCACCTGTTTTAACATCAGTGTAGGTTACTTCAATGATGATGTTTGCTGTTGTTTGTGTTATAGTTGAAATGCTGTCCATACCTTTCTTTCCAGTTGGATACTCATCAAGTTTTTTATTTTGCTTAACAAGTCCAAGGATTTGGTTCATATCAAGGCCATTTTCGTCATATACCGATCCTTTTTGAATGTCAGAAATAGCTACAATTTTGTAGTTCAAATCATATTTATCGTTAAGCATATCTTTTTTTTCTAAAAGAAGTTGGGTAAGTCCTTGTCCAACCACTCCAAAGCCGATAAACGCAAGTTTAAATTCCATTCATTCATTCCTCTCTATGATGCAGGTTTTTTGCAGCGATAAATGTCAGTCCATTTTCGGTTAAGGCTTTTGCGGTGTTATTTATAGATTGATGTTTATCTAGATAATTTTGAGTTACTGCAGGCATCAATCCTTTCGATTCAATATCTGTTTTTGGTACAAAATATTCAAGGATATCCGAGGGATGTTCTCTTGTCTGTTCAACTGCTATTTCTCCGCCTTCATGTTTCGCACTTATATTTTTCACTTTCGAAGCAATATCAATAAGTTCATCTCGTCTATCATAGGGTTGTATGACAATGCTTTTCCATGTTTCAAAGATATGATGCTCAAATCGTACAAAATCTTCAAGACCAAGAGATTTACGTATATCACTGCTTATTTCAATTGTTTCGTTGTTTATTGAATTAGAAAAATTAAAGCCAACAAGCGAGGTTGATCCGTCTTTTCTGCTAAACATCCGTGCAGCCATCAAGGTCCAAAATACTGCAAATGGATTGTCGTTTCCCATATACACTGATATTTTAAATTCAATATCAATACCAATTTTATGGAGGAGATATCCAAGCAAAATTGTTCCTGGATTAATGTTAAGAACCTGTTTTACACCATAATTTGTATAATAATATAGAAATTCATCTACCCATTTGATAGGATAATTGTTTGGTTGGCCAACTCCGCCAAAATATCCAGTAATTGTTTCTGGACCGCCAAGATGAATGTTTGACCCATCAGTTCCTTTTGTGTCTAATGTTTCACACCAACTTGCTCCTATTATTTGCATGGCTGCACTCATAGCAAGTAAGTCATCATCTTCCTCTTGTTCCTTCATACATCTAACTCGTATAAATCGTCCAGGCATAAGTTCTTGTTTTTCAACGGCCTGTCGGGCTTGAGCCATAAAAAAAGGAAAATATTGACAAGCACTAATTTCTAGAGTGACAGCAAAATCTTCATTAAATTGTGTTGAATCTACTTTATCTCCTAATATTTTTCGACGATAATCATCTATTGAGATAAAAGCATTATTTTGTTTTTGTTCAATAAGCCATTCTAAATCCTTGAAATAGGATAAATTTTTTTGTTTTAACTGATTCATTAGATTCTCTACTTTACCTGCTTCTTTTGCCTTTCTATTTATCTCTTCAGGCGTACCGTATTTTTTTATAGTCTCCAATAAAGAATTGACAATTGGGTTATTTTGATCAATTAAAAAATTATTAATTTCGTCAATTCTTTTGTTATCTATCATTAGTTTACTTCGAATATCATTTTTCATTAACAATTCCTCCCTAGGTTACTCTAAATGAGGTAGATGGTGATGCAAAATAGGACAGGGCTTTAAATAATGTTTGTTTTTATGTGTTGAGTTAATTGATTTACAACTAATTATCAAATGATATTTGGTAATAAAGAAAGATATGTTGAGGAAGGATTTTAGAAAGTTTTAATCGAAATCCTTCATAAATCTTTGGGTTTCTTTATCTAAATCCTTTATTTCCTGTTTTACAAGGTCAAGGATACCAACAATTGAGATTATACTTATGTCGTTTGTATATCTTTGGCATGATTTCATTAGTTCCCCAAATAACCTTGTTTCCATCCTTTTATATTCGTCCAGGTTTATACTCTGGTATGAATTAATTTCATCATTTTCTGCCGATAACATAAATTACTGTAATATATCATTGATTTATATCATTATTTATATCGCTAATTTTAAAAAAATTGAAAAGGCATGTTTTTATTGTTTTAGTTTTTCATTCATAAATGAATCGAGTCTATTAAATGCCTCTTCCAATATTTCTAAATTAGGCAGTATTACTGCTCGAAAATGGTCTTTTCCATAGGTGGAACAAAATCCAGAACCATGGACGACAAGAACGTGAGTTTCATGAAGTAAATCTAATGTAAATTCTTTATCATCTTTCCAAATACCTTCTTGTATTGCCTCAATTTTTGGGAAAATATAAAATGCACCTTCTGGTTTCGCTGTTGAAATACCAGGGATTTCATTGAGTCTTTTAAATGAGAAGTCCCGTCTTTGTCGTAGTTTATCATTCATTTCTTTGATATGGTCTTGAGGTCCAGTTAATGCATTGATACAGGCTTGTTGACAAACAGAATTTGCACATAACCTTGAGCGAGCGATACGGAAAAATGCATCTTGGATTTCATCTAGTTCTCCATTATGATAAAAGAGTGTATATCCAAGCCGCCAGCCCGGTACAAGATAGACTTTTGAAAAACCATTAAATGTAATAACTGGAATATCTTTTGCTAACGAGGCAGTAGCATATTGTATCCCATCAAAAGTAATATCATCATAAATTTCATCTGAGATAACAAAAAGATTATTTTCACCGGCGATATCTAGTATTTCTTTCAAGACTTTTTTTGAATAAAGAGCCCCTGTAGGGTTATTTGGATTTATGATGGTGATACCCTTTGTTTTAGGTGAAATTTTTTTTCGAATATCATCAACATCAGGTTGCCAGCCTTCATTTTCTATGCAATGATAAGAGATAGGTTCTGAATTGTCAAAACGGGTAATAAGTGAATATTGTGGATATGTTGGACCAGGAATTAAGAGTTCGTCTTTTGGGTTAAGTGATGCATTAAGTAACATTTGTAATGATTCTGTGACCCCTGTTGTCACGCAGATATCATCTGGTTGATAAGTCACGTTATTTCTTCTTTGTTCTCTTTTAATAATTTCGTTTCTAAGAGCAAGATATCCTTCGGATGGGCTGTAACCATTATATCCTTGCACTGATGCTTGATATAGACTGTCTTTCATGTGCTGTGGTGTATCAAAATCATAGGCGTTAGGATCACCAATGTTGAGATGAAGAACTTTTATACCTTGTTTTTCGAGCTTTTTTGCAGGCAGAACAACATCTCGTATTGCATAACTTACTCCTTGGGATCTTATCGATGCTTTTATCATTAGAATCAATGAAACCGTGATAGCTATGGCGAATAAATACTTGATGGTTGTTTAAACAAATTTTTTAGTTAAAAAGAATGTAAAATCAACATAAATCTATTGAAACAGCAACGCGAAAGAGATTTTGATTTTTTAAATATGTTATTTCCTCTGTGACAAGAGATTTTGATCCATTTTTTTGTTTATGCATGGATTTGATATAGGCAGGTCCTTGTTTTCTAGCATTATTTATTAATTTTTCGACTGTTTTTTTATCATCTATTACATCGATACAGGACAAATGACGATAAATTATTTCATTTTTTGTATAACCTATTTTTTTGTCAATATCATCACTACAATCGACAATTTTTGCTTTTTCATCTAATAAAAAAAAGTAGTCGAAGTTTTGTTCAGTATTTTTTATTGATATTTGATTGTTAATCTCCCCTACAGTTGGTTGAGCAAGTTGATGTTGTTGAGAAGAAGATGTTTTAGTATAGACCGTTTTTTTTACTTTTTGATTTTTTTGTAGAAGTGATTGCTTTTTTGTATTTGACTCAGTAAAATCTTTGAGTTCTGTATTAATCCCTCGATATCCTTGAAGACAACCTTCTTTATCAAAGAGAGGAAAAACATTTGTATCCAAAATAATTCTTTGCCCGTTTTTATGGTAAAAGATATGTTTATGATTATGTATTATTTTTTTATGTTTTTTTGCGTTTTTTAGAGCCATTCCTAGTTTTGTGGACTCCTCACAAGGAGTGAGTTTAAATAATGATGTCCCAATAATTTCTTCTGTATTATATCCAAGTATGTTACTTATTTTAGCTGAACAATTAAGTATTACACCTCTAGAATCAGTTTCCCAGTAAAATCCATCAATCAGTTTCAAAATATCTTTAAATTTTTCTTCAACTTCCTCTTTTGATTTTATGGTTTCCTCAGATAACTCTCCTTTTTTTACTCCAACTTTTTGTATGGCAAGCTTAAGGCTAGTCATTACTCTATTAAGCGATTCAGTAAGATTATTTATCTCATAGATATCGCTTTTATCAAGTTTGACTTCCAAATTACCTTTACTTATTTCATTTATATGTTTTGTTAATTTTTCTAATGGTCGTGAAATACAATGAGTCATAATTATTGAGACAATCAAGGTAATAAAAAAAATGAGGCTTAAAAAGGCAGTAGCAGTTTCAAATCCCTCAAAACCGCCAATTATTACAATTGGAATCATGGAAACTGTCAAGCACATCAAAATCAACAATACTTTCAATCTCATACCTTCACCATTTTACAACTTATCCTCGCCATATTCTTCTAGATATTGCTCTTTATCATTTTTTTTACCAAAAATTATTTCTATATTAGTTTGAAAAATATTTGCAGTATCAGATGAGATTACCTTTAGGTCTTTGAGTAAATATATATACTCTATGATGTCAGTATATCCAAGCATATTTTTATTTTTTAGATCATTAAATTCAACAGAGCCCATTGGTCCTAAAATTTCAGTGAATTCCTCTTTTATTTTATTTTCAATTTCTGATTTTGATGAAAATAATACTTTTATCGGTTCAATTTCTTTGACAGGTTTAGTGGGCACTGTAAAATAAAAAGCACTTCCTTTATTTAGTTGGCTTTCTACCCATATTTTTCCTTTCTGAGATTCAATAATACCTCGGCATATAGCAAGACCTAGACCTGTCCCTCCATGTTTTCTGCCAAGATGACTTTCTATCTGGTAAAAAGGTTCAAATATTCGAAGGGAATCTTCATAGCTCATCCCGGGACCATCGTCTTTAACACAAAAAAGAATGTAGTCATTTTTGACAATGCTTGAAACAACAATTTCTCCGTTATTTTTTGAGAATTTTATTGCGTTATGAATTAAATTTCTTAACACTTGAGTAAACCGATCAGGATCAACAGATATAATAGGCAGATTTTGGGCTTTTAATTCAAGTTTAATCTGTTTTTCCTTTGCAAAACTTTCGAGTAGTTTTATGGTATCTTTTACCATCTCATATAAATTTGTTTCTTTAAATACAAATTTTAATCGAGCTGACTCTATACGCGAAATTTCTAAAAAATCTTCAATAATTCTATTGAGTCGCTCAGTATTTTGTAAAATAATAGTTACGCTTTCTTTTTGTTTAGGTGTCAGATCGCCAAAGTATCCTTGGTCAAGCATTTGCAGTTGTGCTTTCATTGGTGTTATTGGTGTCCGTAATTCATGAGATGTGATGCTTATAAATTCGGATTTTGATTTATCTATCCCTTTTCTTTGTTCATCAAGTTTTTCTAATGCTTCAGTCGTTTTATTTATTGCCTGACCAAGTTGTTGAATTTCATCGTTTGTGTTTATATTTGTTCGTACAGAATAATTCCCTTTTTGAATTTCTTGTGTTGCAGTGTAAAGACGTAGAATAGGTTTTGAAATTTTTCGAGATACCAAAAGACCGATAATTGCTGCATTTATTGCGATTAAGGTGATTATGAGAATTGCAGCACTTTGTAGTAGTAACAGCTGATAAGAAAAGATTGATGATTCTTCGTAGAGAAAAGAGGTTGATATTATATAAAAGTATAAGATACCCATTGTTGGTGCAACAATGCCGACAATAAAAAAAAGTAATGTTAATTTTCGACTTATTTTTCCAAAAAGATACTTCTTTACGTTAAAAGGTTTCTTTATCAATTTGACACCTTTTTTTGTTTATTCTCATCTATTTCATGTATTTTTTGATCTTGAAAATACATTATAACGTAATTGTATAATATGTAAATTAACACCTATTTCTTCCATGCGCAGTAAACTGTTTTTATCTAAAGCTTGTGTAAATTCATCAATAAATTTATTTTTTTCATCTTCTCCCAGATTGGCCATAATTTTTTCTATTATTTTTTGAATTGATCGCCTCATGTTTGTCTCACTTACATCATCTAATGTTTCCGATATATGTATATCAAAATGTTGGTTATGCTCATCTGTTTGAACAGTAACGTTTTTTAGAAAATCATAGGTTTGATCTAGTGCTCTTAAAAAAGAATTCATCATTAAAGCAGCATTTTTCTTTGTATGAGAATGACTTATAACTGAAATAAGAGAATCTATGATTTTTGTAAAGAGCAACGTATTTCGTATATGACTTTTGTTAAGAGTAACTCCTAATTCCTCTAACTTTTGTCTATATTCCCCAGTAAGCTGTCTAAAAAAGTGATTTCTATCAAAAAATTTACCATATTCTGCTAGGCTACGATATACTTCAGTTATTATATCTTCGATGGATTGTCCTAGTATCACAGGTTGTTTAGTATTAATATTTTGATCAATAGATATTTCATTTTCACCAAAGGTGTAACGTAAATCAATATATGATATATCTTTAAAAAAATCGTATTTGTTTTGAAACTTATTAAGAATCTTTTTTAGTATATGTACAGCTTCTTCTCTGCCTATTTCATCATCCATTATTGAAAGTAAAGTTTTTAAAACACGATGAAATAAATTACTGTAATCTATTGTAGGTATTTTTTTTTGTTTTTTTTCAACTTCAATATTAATTTGTAAATAATCAAGATCAATACCAAACTGCCGAATGGGCACTCTATACTTATATCCTAATGTTTGATTGATTTCTTTGATAAAAAAGAACCCTGCATTGTTTCCCATTAAAACTACAATTTGCTTAAGGATTTCCTGCAGGGATTTTCTTAAATCTTCCACGGGAACATTGTTTATTAAAGGATCAACAATTATAGTTTTTTTCATCTCATTGAATTGGTTACTATTTACTTCTATATAATTCAAAAAATCATATGATTGTTGTAATTTTTTTATGACATTTTCAAGCATAACAAGACCATAATCCTCAGATGATCTTCTTCCGATTACTTGAACAATTGATGTCAGCAGATTATTTACAATATCGTCTGGTTTAGTGTTTATTGTTTCAGCACCCCTGTTTTTCACCTACTAGCATAGAAATGTTATGTTTTAAGGCTTATTTAAATTTTTTAGTGTTTTAAATTCTTAATAATAATGCAATATAACGTAATAATATTAAGTTGGAAAAATGCAGATAGATGCATAATCTATATTAGTATGAATTGATATGTCAAATTAAATAATCAGGTAATATTTAGTTTAGTATAATGGTCGGTATAATTATCGTATGAGGAGAGAATCCCAAAATGCCCCTGCGAATTATGATTGTTGATGATGAAGAAGATATTAGACGTTCTGTTGGTCAAGTTTTCCAGGCAAGTGGTTATGAAATTATAACTGCAAATAATGGAAATGATTGTTTAAACAAACTAGATGATTCGCTACCCGATCTTATAATTCTTGATATTATGATGCCAGGGATGAACGGATGGGATGTTGCTGCTCAGTTAAAAAAAAATGATAAATGGAATCACATCCCAATTGTTTTTTTAACTGCAAAAGCTGATGAATTAAGTATCGGTTTTGGTGGTCTTGCTTCAGTTGATTATATAGTCAAACCCTTTGATATTCTCACTTTAAAAGAAGCAGTAGAAAAAATTCTTTCTAAGATGTAAAAAATTTCTATAATCTCAGGGAAGTGTTCTTTTACATTGAATGCAGACTTGATTGGAGGAATCATAGCATTGTATACATGCAAGTTTTCCACAGAGATGACAGGTATACATCGCATTGGGTTTTCCACATATACTACAAAGACCAAGTAAATCAGCCATTATTATTCCTTACCTATAGATATTAATTTTTTTCTTAATTCATCAAGCGGAATATCTGTACTTACAAGAGGGATGTTTTCACGTTCTGCAAGATTTATTGCCAAGGTATCTACTCCTCCAGGGTTATGATATACCACCATTGATGGTTTAACAGGATGAATGCGAATTGCAATCATTGGACTTCTTCCATATCTGATTCCTGTGAAAATTAATGCTCTTTCTGTATTCCATCCATAGAGCGTTGAATAGCTTGTAGATGTTAATGTTTTGATTATTTCAATGCCATCAACAAGAGTGAATCCTTTTATCGTCTTTGTGTTATCTGTTTTTGTTGTTAACAATTTTCCTTGTATCTTTTTTATAAATTTATCCAAAGGAATCGAATAGGGATATTCCATTATATCAAGAATACCTTCATGATTTTTTGTAATAAATTGATATTTTCGTATAATTTTTCCATTATTATTTTGTGTATCAATCTGTAGAAATGCCTCGATTATTTTTTTAACCGTTAAAATACCCGGAGATTGTCTTCTTCCTGATTCATAATCACTTATAACACTTGGAGATAGTTTTAAAAAAGCAGCAAGCTGTGTTTGAGAGATTTCGAAAGCATTTCTCCATTTTCGAATTGTTTGTCCTGGTTTAGGACTTAATGTTATTTCTCCAGCTATTTTTTCTGCCAATACCTCTTTGACGTTCATAAAAACACCTTTAGAGGAAGTAGTTAATAAGTGAATGGTATACTTCTTATAATGACGACAGATATATCGGCAATATATATTAAAAATGTTTCTAAATGAATAATATCTATAATCAATCCATCTAATTCACCTCTATTGTTAGGAAATGATAAGGTAGTCAAACATCTTTTAAAAAAATTATTTTTCTACTAGTTAAACCTTTAAACCTTTTGTATATTCCAAACCCATTAGAACCATGATTGATTCAATATTAAAAAAAGAATGTAGCCTCGATTTCTTCAATAATAAGGGATATGTTAGAAAGAAATGCAAAGCATGTAAGAGTTATTTCTGGACGTTAGACCGCTCTGCAGATCTATGCGGAGATCAACCCTGTGTAGAATTTAATTTTATTGGAAATACATTAACAAAAAAGCCGCTTTCTCTTTCTGATGTCCGGGAGTTATTTCTCTCATATTTTGAAAAGCATAATCATTCAAAGGTTTATTATCCAGAGACCGGCAATAGATGCCCTGTTGTCGCACGATGGCGAAATGATATTTATCTAACTATTGCTTCTATTGCTGATTTTCAGCCACATATCACTTCAGGTGCTGTTCCTCCTCCAAAGAATCCCTTAGTCATATCTCAGCCCTGTATTCGACTCAATGATCTTGAAGAAGTAGGAAGAAGTGGTCGGCATCTCACTATGTTTGAAATGATGGGGCATCATGCATTTAATAAAAATATTGATGAGATATATTGGAAAGAAGAAACTGTATCATATTGTGATGATTTTTTTACAAACTATATTGGAATTCCTCAAGAGTTAATTAACTATAAAGAGCATTTATGGATTGGTGGAGGAAATGCAGGCCCCTGCATTGAGGTACTTTCCGGAGGTCTAGAAATTGCAACGCTTGTTTTTATGAATATGAAGGAAGATAAAAAAGGATCTCTGTTGATAGAGGGAGTATCGTATACTCAAAATCCACTAAATATTGTTGACACAGGATATGGATTAGAACGGATTGCTTGGTTTACACAGGGAACACCAACTGTCTACGAGACAACATTTCATGAGAGTATTCAGTATATTTTGACAAATACAAAAAAGAGATCGGAGATGGAATATATTTATGCCCTAGCTGATCATTCAAAATGTCTTGCTTTTATGCTTGGTGACGGAATTGTTCCTTCAAATGTTAAAGCAGGATATTTAGCTCGTCTTATTATCCGAAGGTCTCTTCGCTTTATTAAAAAAATTCAACTTCAGCTTTCGCTCAAAGATTTGGTTATTTTTCAATTACATAGCCTTGAGCAAGATTTTCCTTCCCTTAAAGAAAGAATTCGACAGATAGAAGAGATATTAGACATTGAAACAAAAAGATATGCTGAAACTCTATTGAAAGGAAAGGGTCTTGTCAAAAGAATTATTAATGAGCAAAAAAAAATAGATATAAATGAACTAGTTATGCTGTATGACACTCATGGGATGTCGCCAGATATTGTTCAAAATATTGCAAAAAAAGAAGGAGTTGATGTTTCAATTCCTGATAATTTTGATTCAATGATAGCAGAGTTGCATTCACAGACAAAAAAAGATGAGATGCCTCAAGAAATACGAGCAGATATCCCCAAGACAAAACCACTTTATTATGATAATCATTATTTAAAAGATTTTAATGCAAAAATAATTTGGAAAAATCAATTAGAAGAGGGTACTGAAATTATTTTAGATCAAACGGCATTTTATCCTGAGGGCGGAGGACAACCTTCAGATACCGGAATCTTAAAAATAGGACATGATCAGATAAACGTATTACACGTTAAAAAAGAAGGAGATGCGATAATTCATCTTGTTGATAAAGATGTAAAGCTAAATGATACTGTCCAGGGGATAATTAATTGGGATAATCGATATATGTTAATGAAACATCATACAGGAACCCATGCTGTTAATGGAGCGCTTAGAAAATTATATGGGGAACATATATGGCAGGCAGGATCACAACTAGCATTTGATGAAGCACGTTTTGATTTTTCACATTATGATTCAATGTCTGATAAAGACATTAAAAATATTGAGACACTAGCAAATTCTTATATCAAACAATCAATTGATGTAGAAAAAAAAGTCATGCAAAGAAATGATGCAGAGAAACAATTTGGTTTTCGATTATATCAGGGCGGGGTTCCGCCAGGAGAATATATCAGGGTACTAAATATTCCTGGTGTTGATGTCGAAGCTTGTGGTGGAATGCATCTTAATAATACAATTGAAATAGAGAAAATTCGTATTAAAAAAATTGAACGTATTCAAGATGGCGTAAACCGAATTATTTTTGCAGCAGGGGAGATGGTTGATAAATATCAACATCAACAGAAACAATTATTTGGAAACTTAATAAGAGTACTGGAGAAGGGATATCATATTAAAGATAAAGAAGATATCTCTGATCAGATAAAACAAGCAGAACAATTTTTTTCAGTTTCTGCCAGTCATCTTGAGAAAACAATACAACGGTTTTTAAATGAAGTTAAAAAAGAAGATATAACACCAGTTGAGAATATTGAAGAGGCTTGTATTCATCTTTTTAATCTTTGGAAAAAAACTCAAAAAGAAAAAAAAGAGATATCATCCAGTGAACTTGAAGCTCTCAAAAAGCAAGCGCAGCAGATTCCAGGTACTCAAATACAGGTTATAACAGGTATTAGTAGTTCAGACTCAATCACAGTCTCGACAGCTCTGACAAATGAAGATAATTATATTGCCCATATTTTTGATGGAAAAAAAATTACATCGTCAGCTTCAGAAAACATTGAAATTGATCTCAGAGAAATAGCTCCGAAGCTAGGAAGCATTTTAGGTGGAAGTGGTGGCGGTAAACCTAAATTAACGCAATGTGGTGGGCCAAAAAAAGAAAATATCACCGCTGCTTTAGATAAAGCAGTCGAGTTAACAATAAAAAAATTAAAAAAATAAAAAATTTAATATTTTTTTATAACGGCCAGTTAAGGTGTGCTATTGTAACTACAACAATGACGGCGATACATAATATAATAACAAACCAAGGTGGTATTTTTAGAGCAGTTTTTTCTTCTGCATCAAAATACCTGATTAGTCCTGCTGCTGAATGAAATCCTTCACCTTTCTTATCTTTAGCCATTAACTATCACTTCTAGTACAACATGTTATTCCACTATTTTAGTTTTGCTGTTATACTTCTTTTTTTAATTTTTTTCTTTGCTTTAAAATCAGACCAATACATCTAAATAACTAAATTCCATATCTCTTCAGAGAGGGTGAAAACGTTATGAAGGAAATAGAATCACTCAAAAAAAGGGCAATAAAATATAAAGAGAGCGGTTTATCAGAATATGAGATAGCTGAAGAACTCAATGTTTCAAAAGATACAGTAATATGGCTGCTGAGCAAAGGAAAAGAAAAAAAACCTCTAGGGGATGTTAAAATTGGTTGGCGTTCAATTGGAATTTTCCCTGAGAGAATTGCTTATATATCTAGTGCAATTAGCGATATCATCCTTGAAGAATCAGAAAAACGGGATCTTGATATTGATGCTGTTGTAGGTATAGCTATCAGCGGAATTCCCTTTGCAACATATGTCGCTGAAGAGTTGGGATTAGAGCTTGCCCTCTTTCGGCCACATCATGAAAAAGTTGGAGCATTTTCTTCAAATTATGCTTCTGTGAAAGATAAAAATGTAGTTTTAGTTGATGATGTTGTTGGAACTGGTGAAACGTTTTTAAATACTATTAAGGCAACAAAAGCTGAAAAAGGAAAACCTGTATTATGTGTATGTCTTGTAAATAAAAAAACTATTAATGAAATTGATAATGTTCCGATGCGTTCGTTAATTAGAGCTCGAGCCTTATAGGTCAGTAACTATACAGGTTGGTACTACATGCATTGGGCAGATGTTATAGCAAAAAAACTTCATAAAGAACAGAAAAAGCATGTTTTGGCTACTGGGATAACTCCTTCAGGACCAATCCATATAGGGAACATGCGTGAGATTCTTACAACAGATGCAATCTATCGATGCCTTGTTGATCTTGGTTCAGATGTAGAATTTATTTTTGTTGCTGATGACTATGACCCTTTGCGAAAGGTCTATCCTTATTTACCTAAAACATATGAACAGCATGTTGGAAAACCAATATCAGATATTCCTTGCCCTTGTGGAAAACATGCAAGTTATGCTGAGCACTATCTAAAATCATTTTTAGAATCTCTCAAAATGATTGGTGTTAATCCTCATATATACTGGGCAAGTGAAATGTATAAAAATAAAATGTATGCAGAAGCTATACAGATCGCCCTAGAAAATTCTGGTAAAATACGTAATATAATAGAGGATATATCAAAAAGGACTCTTCCAAAGAGGTGGCTGCCTTTTAATATAGTATGTGAAAAATGCAAGAAAATTACAACAACTCAACCAGTTCTTTATCAATATCCTAGTATTGAATACGGCTGTGATTGTGGAAACGAGGGAGAAATCGATATTCGAAATGGTGGAGTTGGTAAACTTCCATGGAGGATTGATTGGCCTGCTCGATGGAAAATTTTACAAGTAACTTTTGAACCTTGTGGAAAAGATCATACTACAGTTGGAGGATCACGGGATACAAGTCAAAAGATTGTTGAGGAAATATATAATTATCCCCATCCCGGACTTCTAGCATATGAATTTATTATGTTAAAAGGAAAAGGGGCTATGCATAGTTCAAAAGGAACAGCATTAAGCTCTGAAGAAATGCTGCAGATGACTCCGCCAGAGGTTCTACGTTTTTTACTGATGAAAAATCAACCAGAACGCCATATCACTTTTGATACAGGAATTGGGTTGCTAAATCTTGTTGATGAATATGACAAAGTAGAAAGAGTGTATTTTGGTGATGAGGAGGAACCAAAAGGAATGAAAGATTTAAGCAAAATCTATGAGCTTTCTCAGCCATATCACGTCCCAAAAGCAAAACCTTATCAAGTACCCTATCGACATTTAGTTACTCTTGTTCAAATAGCGAAAAATTGGACTCAATTAAAAAAAATAATGCAAAGAACTAATCAAATTCCCCAAGACCTAAGAAAAGAAGATGAAAACATTTTAAAACAGAGGTCTGAACACGTAAGGTATTGGCTTAAAACATTTGCACCAGATATTGTAAAATTTAGTATTAAAAAGAATTTGCCTAAGATATCGTTAACAAATGAACAGAAAAGATTCCTTGTATCATTTAAAGAAAACATTTCAACTCTTCAATGGAATCCTGAATCGATTCATACCACAATTTATGAGACATCAATGAAAAACAATATTAATGTTAAAACAGCGTTTACAGCGTTATATAAAATTGTTCTTGGTCAGGAAAATGGGCCACGTGCAGGTTATTTTCTTTCTAACATTGATAAAGATTTTATTCTTTCAAGGATAACAGAAGCTATTATATAGAGTTTTTTTTTATTTACTATTTGATATATGAGAGTTTATATTGAAACATATGGTTGTACAGCCAATAAATATGATGAGAGCATCATAAAGGGTGTGTTGAAACAACACCAGCATCAAATCGTTGATGACATCACAGATGCTGATACAGTAATAATTCTTACTTGTACCGTTATCGGAACAACTGAGCAGCGTATGATTTCAAGGTTAAAACTTTTTATTAAGACAAAAAAAAAAATTATTATCACTGGTTGTATGCCTTCTGTTCAGAAAGATTTGTTGATAAAAAATGCTCCAACTGCAGTGTTACTTAGCCTGCATGACATCCATTTCATTGATTATGTTCTTAAAGGTGAAGGAATTCCAAATCTTGATTTAAACACGAAAAATATCCCAAAATATTTTCCGGAGCTGTTTGCACCAATATCTATTGCCCAGGGTTGTTTGTTTTCTTGTTCGTATTGTATTACTCATCTCGCAAGAGGAAAGTTGCATTCTTTTTCAAAACATCAAATACTTACCGATGTTCATCAAGCGCTACAACAAGGTTGCAAAGAGATTTTTTTAACTGCGCAAGATACCGCATCATATGGAATTGACACAGGTGATACGTTGGCAGATTTATTACAATCAATTTGTACTATAAATAATGATTTTAGAGTTCGAATAGGAATGATGAATCCCGCTACTGCGTTGAAAAATCTAGATTCGATTATTACAGCCTATAAACATAATAAAATCTATAAATTTATTCATCTGCCTGTTCAGTCAGGTAATGATATACTTCTTAAACAGATGAATCGTACATATACTATCCATGATTTTAAAAAGATTATATCAAAATTTAGAAAGTTCCATAAAAACATATGTCTTTCAACTGACATTATTGTTGGATATCCTGGTGAAACAGATGAACAGTTCGATAATTCGGTTACTCTAGTAAAAGAAATCAGACCAGACATTGTCAACATCACTCGTTTTTCACCTCGACCATTAACAAAAGCTAAAACATTAAAAAATAAAGTACCAACAGATATTGTAAAAAAACGTTCAAAAAAGATTACTCTAGTTTGTAAAAAAATTTTAAGCGATGTTAATAAAGAGCATATTGGAAATAAATATTCTGTATTAATTACAAAACACCATAATGGTTTTGTTGTTGGAAGATCAGATAATTACAAACCAGTATTAATCAAACAACATATCGATATTGGAGAAAGAGTCTCAGTTGAAATTGTAAATGTTCAAAATATACATCTAGTCGGAAAGCTTATATAGACCTCATTGTTTTTTCTTTTTTTGTGGATGAGGATGATACGAGTAGGCATTAACGGTTTTGGAAGAATTGGACGAAACGTCCTTCGGGCATCGTTACAACACTCTCAATATGGTAAAGAGTTTGAAATTATTGCAGTAAATGATCTTGGCAATACTGAGATACTTACGCATCTTTTAAAATATGACTCCATCTATGGAAAATTCAATGGAGAACTAGCTTCAAAAGAAAATGGAATTGAAATAAATGGTAAACTTGTAGAGTTTTTTTCCCAGGTAAACCCTGCAAATCTCCCTTGGGGCAAATATGATATTGATGTGGTAATTGAATCCACTGGAGTATTCCGCACTCGAGAGGGAGCATCAAAACATCTTCAGGCAGGTGCAAAAAAAGTCATAATCTCTGCACCAGCTAAAGATCCAGATATAACAATAGTGCTTGGGGTAAACGAGCAGAATTATGATGCAGAAAAACATCATATTATATCAAATGCATCATGCACAACAAACAGCCTTGCTCCACCAGTTAAAGTTTTACACGACAGATTCGGTATTGAAAAAGGATTCATGACTACCATACATTCATATACTGGTGATCAACGCATTTTAGATTTTCCACATAAAGATTTACGACGAGCAAGAGCTGCATCTGTTTCTATCATCCCCACCACAACAGGAGCAGCAAAAGCAGTGTCCCTTGTTATACCAGAGATGGCAGGAAAAATAGATGGAATTGCTGTTAGAGTGCCAACTCCTGATGGCTCGTTAACGGATTTTACCTGTCAATTAAAACAAAACGTGACAAAAGAAGATATTAACACAGTGTTACAAGATGCATCAAATTCTCATCTGAAAGGAATACTGCAATATTCAGAGGAACCTTTAGTTTCTGTTGACATCATTGGAAATCCTCATTCATCGATAATTGATGGATTAATGACTGCAGTGATTGGTGGTTCAGGCAACATGGCAAAGATATTTTCATGGTATGACAATGAATGGGGTTATTGTTGCCGCATTGTTGATTTATTAAATTATATGCTAGCAGAGGAAAAAAAACAACAGATCTCTCATGCTCAAGTCTATCACGAATAAAGATTTCTCATTTTATTGTGATATAAATATTTTATTGAGCAAAACAACTAGATTAATGTATAGAAATCCAAGTAAAGCATCATTATTTTTTTTAAAAAAAAGCATCAAAACAGCATTATAATTATTCATAGAATTATAGAACAATAATTAAATAACTAAAATTGATGCAGAGATAAAAGAGGTTTTGAGAATGAAAGAATATAACACCCTTGATGATTTTAATGTTGAAAATAAAACAGTTCTTCTACGAGTAGATTTTAATCTGCCTCTAGATAAAAAAACACTTGAAATTTTAGATACGACAAGAATTAAATTGGTACTTCCAACAATACAAGAACTTATACAAAAAAAAGCAAAAATTATCATCTTGGCTCATCAGGGTAGAAAAGGAAGTTGGGATTTTATTTCACTTGAAAAACATGCAAAAGCACTTGAACAATTAATTGGACAACAAGTTACCTTTGTCGATGATATCTGTGGAAAAAAAGCACAACAAGCAATTCAGAATCTACAACAACGTCAAATATTGTTCCTAGATAATGTAAGAAAAATACCCACAGAAACTGAGAAAAAATCTGCTGAAGAACATGCAAAATCTGAGCTTGTGCAAAACATTTATCCTTTGATAGATTATTTTGTCAACGATGCTTTCGCAGCTGCCCATCGAGCTCAGTGTTCGTTAATCGGGTTTACTGCCGTTGTGCCCTCAGTTGCCGGTCGGTTAATGGAAAAGGAATTAACCACCCTTGAAAAAGTTATAAAAAATCCTGAAAAACCTTGTGTCTTTTTATTTGGTGGTGCAAAATACTCAGATGTTATCATTACAATAGAAAGAATACTAAATAATAAGACAGCAGATGCTGTATTACTTACCGGTCTTCCAGCAAATGCGTTTCTCAAAGCCCAAGGATACAACCTTGGTGAAACAAATGAATCATCTCTCCTTGATGAAGGGGAACCTGAACAGTTTAAAGAGATTCAAACAGTGTTTTCTACTTTTAAAAATAACATATTTCTTCCTGTTGATTTTGGAATTGAAAAAAACGAAACTCGTGAGGAAATCTTATTAGATGCCTTACCAACAGATCATAACTTGTTTGATATCGGAGAAAAAACTATTGAAAAATTTATTGATATTTTATCCCAAGCTAAAACAATTTTTTTATCTGGACCTTGTGGAGTTTTTGAAAATCCTTTATTTCAAAAGGGAACTAAAAAAATATTTGAATTTGTTGCACAATCTGATGCATTTTCTATTGCTGGTGGCGGTCATACTGTAGCCTCAATTGAACAGCTTGGCCTCAAAGATAAAATATCGCATATTAGTACCGGTGGAGGATCTCTTGAAAAATTTTTAATGGGGGATTCTCTTGTTGTCGTTGAAGCTTTAAAAAAAGCTAAACAGACTGTTAATACAACACAAATAAAATAATCACCCTCATTTAACGAAATAAGTCTATGATAAAGCAAATAATTTAATCATTTAATCGGTAAAGGGCTGGTAGATCAGTGGAAGATCGCCACCTTCGCAAGGTGGAGGCCGCGGGTTCAAATCCCGCTCAGTCCATAAGTTATTTTTTCCTCATAAAAAAAAGAAAACTACGATAATACAATTTAATAGAAATTTATTTAACTTTCGAAAAAAAGTAAATGTAAAGTTTATATAGGTTAATTATATACGGAAGTTTTACCTCAAAATAAATTTCCCGGATCTTTCCGGCCGGCCTATGAGAGTATGTTATTTAACTTTCGATGAGTAGGCCATTTCGATTACGGGAGAAAAAAGATGTGGAGGTTTAAGAAAATCAAGATGTTGTTAGAGGTATCTTGCGCACTCTTAGACCTGACGATTGACGTGTATTGGTGATATTTATTATGCCCACCAATTCTAATTTAAAGTTATTATGCAATAATAGTGTGCCAGATTCCGGTTGATCCTGCCGGAGGCCACTGCTATTGGGATTCGACTAAGCCATGCGAGTCGAGAGGGTTCGGCCCTCGGCAGACTGCTCAGTAACACGTGGATAACCTAACCTTAGGTGGAGAATAACATGTCAGCCATATGGAAGCACCGCTCGTTTGGAGTCTCGGGAAGCTTTCCCTCCCCCCACGGCCCCATATGGCTATGGACGAGATGGACGACTTCCTCTGGCATACCGATGGTAAAGTTTGCCACAGCAGCAGCGATGACATCGTGTTCAGAGGTTGTCATATCTCTGCCTTCAGAGGGCCAGCCGTAATTGAACGTGTCGTGAATCAGGGCCGCAGCCTTCCCACACTCCCGCTTGTGTTCTGTAATCTCGTGAAGTTCGAGCAGCGATTCCGACAGGTTCGCATACTCGTAGAAGACACGCTTGCTGTGGAGCCACGTCCCGTACTCCCCGCTCTCATCAGGCGGATGGTACTTACCTGTAGCCGAGGCTGCACGCTTCCAGAAGTAGTCTGGACAGGCTCGAAGGAAGTAGTCGATTGTCGTATCTCGTACCTCCTCATCGTAGATAGCATCTATCTCGGGCAGCCTGCGACGTAGCTCCTCCTCGGAGTGCAGGCTGTTCTTGACGCCATCGATGCGCTTTGCTTTTTCCATACCTACAATTAGATGGTATTCGTATTAAAATCTTTCGGTCAGAACAGTGTCCCGACTGAGCCGATGATGAACAGCACACCGAGTATCGGGTGGATTGCGGTGATTAGTGTGAGGACTGTGAGTACGAAGAATCCGTTGACGAGAAGTTTGACGAGCATCAACTACACTGACGCGATACGCGCACTTAGTAGTTACGATTTCGGCGATTGACGCCCTTGGTGGAGCGCCTTCCGAGCCAACTCGTGAGCATCCTTGTTCAAATCTCGACGACAGTTGTTGAGTTCCCAGTCATCGAATTTGTTGAGCAACCAGTGGCAACTATCGTAGTAGTCCTCCCAATTGCCTCGCCGCCGCTCATTGCCGTTCATTTTGTCTACAAGCGGTTGGCAGTCCGAATAGGCCTCACAGTACTCGCGTGAGTTAGAATGGACTGAGGCGACTCTGAGGCCCTCTGCGAGCGCATAGAACTCGGCCTCCATCGATGTGTATGTTCCGTAAAAAGGACGCTGACCAGAATGCGAGACTTCACCTTCAATAACGTATCCGACGCCGAATACGGTGTCGCCTCTTGCTGCGTCTACGTGGAGGATAATGTCGCTAATGGTTCTAAAGGGTTAGTGAAAAAGCGTGAGGGGAGAGGGAGTGGAGCGGAAGCCATCACGCAACTCCGCACAAGCAAAGACAACCCACCGAGTGGAGGGGACACACCCCTCAGTTAGAAGTGTGGCAGATTTTCTACACATCGGAGGGATGCCAGCCTCCGGTGGGATTTGAACCCACTTGAGCTTCAGTGACAGTGAAGTGTGTGACCATTTGAAGTAACGGTGCGGTTTCGTCTCGTGCGTATATAAGTCTTACGACTGCTACTACTTAAATGTTTCGGTCATTCGTACCGACATTTGTGCGCCTCTCTAACAAGTATTCGTATCGACTCCCGCTTTTGCTCCTCTCCAAACATATGCCAGCTACCATTCATAATAGCCTGCTGTGTCTGAAACTGGTCTAAGCCGTTGCACTCGATTGGAGATTTATCCATCTTTGGCTTGTTGCCAGACAGCTTTGTTCGCTGTTAGCACGAGGTCGTGAATTTCTTCTTTGGTGAAACCGTCGCCATCTGCGACCATATCACACAACCCCCTGTGTTTATTCTCGTACTTCTCCTGATAATCGACGTGCTGGAAACTAAATTCGAGCGTGAGATTCTTTGAGTCGAAGCCGACTCTTTCGAGTGAATCACTTCCCATTACTTTGAACTTACCTGTCATCGGGTCGAGTTCCACTTCCGACATAGTTATGCTGGTCCTGTCAGCCAGAGGTACGAGCCTCCTGCCATCGCTGCGCCTACGGCCATCATCGCTGCTGCCCCAACGACAGCCAGCACCTCATAGGCGAAGGCCATCATCGGGATTAGTACGAGTCCAGAAATAACGAGCGTTGCACCAACGACGAGCGCGAGTAGAGCCAGACCGAGACGACTGTAAATCGATACCTTCAACCGAGTTTCTTC
>JAWOGM010000038.1:0-9944 GCA_046496795.1 Thermoplasmatota archaeon | reverse complement strand
ACGAAGAGATCCCTCCCCGGTAACATGTTGATCCTGAAGATGATGATGTGTATTATCAATGGGATTTTGGTGATGGTACGCTGAGCGATTGGCTTGGTCCTTTTCCCTCTGGTTACCGAGTTGAGACAGCACATACATGGATAGAACAAGGAACCTATGAAATCTCAGTGAAAGCAAAAGATACAAATAATGGTGAAAGTGCTTATTCACAACCTCTCAGTATTACTATTGAGGAAGGCCCTATCCTTGAAATTACTGAAATAGTTGGTGGATTAGGCAGGATTCATATGACTATTGCAAATAAGGGATCTGTTGATGCAAGAGGTATTGATTGGTCCATCACTCTTAATGATGGTTTTATCCTTCTTGGTCGTGAGACATCTGGTAGACTACTTGGTATTCCTGCTGGTGAGCAGATAACAGTTCAATCTGAATTCATTTTTGGTTTAGGAAGGCCAATAATTACGGGTAGTGCAGAGCTAGGAGATGGTGTTGGCGATTTCAAAGATGTAGATGGGGTTGTGTTTTTGTTTTTAATTCAACTCTAAAATACATGATAGAGTAAAACAAGATATGACAATAATTAATAGTACTAATTAATAGTACACTACCAACTAATAATATGCTTCTATAATCTTTATTGGTACTTTAGTAACTATATATTGACTATATGTACAATAATAAGTGACACTAAAAAACTTATTTTTATTATTATATAAATAATATATTTTATTAACAAAAAAAATTTGTTCTATTCTCTCCTCCACCTGTAAATATATATAGGTAAAACATATATAGTAGTACTATATTTAATTATATGAAAACAATTTTGGGGAAAAAATATGAGAAAAAATAACATAAACAAACTACTAATTATAGTTGTAGGCCTTTTTATAACAGCAACAAGTCTTCTCCCAAGTATGGGGAGTGTACCTATACCGGTGAATGAAACCAATACAAGCTATTTCTCTAGTGTAACAGATGATGTTAGCATTTCTGTTTCTACCGTAGATGATATGATGACTCTTACTTATACATTTGATAGCTTTGAACTAACACCTGTTTTAATTGATGATGAATTATATCATCAAGTAAGGTTGGGAAATGAACCGTATAGTCTGATAGAAGGCGCACCAGAACTTCCAAGGGTTGCTCGCAGTATTATTATTCCTGAACAGGCAACAATGCAAGTCCGTGTTATTGAATCTGAGTATGTTGACTATGAAAATGTAGCTATAGCTCCTTCAAAAGGCAATCTACTGCGATGTGTAAATCCTGAGGATGTTGCCTATGAATTTGGTGAGATGTATCATCAAAACGCTTGGTATCCTTCAGAAATTGCGGAACTAGGTGAACCCTATATTCTACGAGATTTCCATGGGCAAGTTGTAATTATTCATCCCTTCCAATTTAATCCGGTAGAAGAAACACTTCGATTCTATAATCAAATCACTATTGAGATTTTTGCTCAGGAAACAAATGTGTTAACGATTCATGAGACCATTCAGCAACTTTCCTCTGTTGATCGTGAGTTTAAGGCTATCTATAACCATCATTTCATAAATTTTGATACCTCACGTTATGAACTTGTTTCAGAGCAGGGTAATATGGTTGTTATCACCTATGATGATTTTTATGATGCGATGCTGCCCTTTGTTGAATGGAAAAATATGAAGGGTATACCAACTGAAATAGTCAATGTCTCAACAATAGGCAATGCTGATGCCATTAAAAATTATATCATTCAATACTATGATACCTATGGTTTAACCTATGTATTGCTTGTGGGGGATATTGCTCAAATCCCAAGCTTAAGCTATTCAGGATATGTTTCTGACCCCTCTTATGCTTGTATCATCGGCGGTGATCATTATCAGGATCTCTTCGTTGGTCGTTTTTCAGCAAATAACCTCAATCAACTTGAAACCCAAATCATACGATCGATAAATTATGAGAAAAACCCAGAAATAGGAGGCGAATGGTATCATAAAGCCCATGGTGTCGCATCAAATCAAGGACCTGGCCATGGTGGATTATATGATAATCAACATGTGGATTTATTACTAGATATGCTTCTTAATTTCACATATTCTGAGGTATCTCGAAGCTATGATCCTTGGGGTACAACCGCTATGAATAGAGATGCGATAAACGAAGGGAGAAGTCAGATTCAATATACTGGCCATGGCTGGTATGACTCTTGGGGTAATGGTGGTTCTTTCAATATCAATAATGTAAATGCGTTAGTTAACGATAACATGCTTCCCTATATCGTTCTTGTTGCATGTCTGTCTGGAGCTTTTGGCAGTTCATATGAGCCTTGTTTTGCTGAAGCCTGGCTCAGGGCAACCAATGATGATACAGGAGAACCAACTGGCGCAATAGGCGTGTTTGCATCAACAAAAAGCCAATCTTGGAATCCACCGATGGCAGGTCAACTGGAAATAGTTAATTTACTGGTTAGTGGAATAAACACTGCTATTGGTGCTCTCTCATATCATGGAACAATGTATATGGTAGATCAGTATGCATCTGGCGGTCCTGTTGAGGCAAGAACATGGACGCTGTTTGGTGATCCTTCTCTACAGATCCGTACTGATATACCAGCATCGATGACCGTTATTCATGAACCCCAAGTAGGAATGGGTACAACATTTGAGGTAACGGTAGAAGGCGTTGAAAATGCACTCTGTTCGATCTCCCGTGATGGAGAATTATTTGGCTATGCCTATACCGATGCTTCTGGCTATGCAATCATTGAATTTGATGAACCAATTGAAGACCTTGACCCTGTTGATTTTGTTGTTACAGCATTTAACAAAGAACCATATATAACAACACTGTCGTTGAATACTCCTCCAAATACTCCTGACCGACCTGTAGGGCGTGAACAGGGAGCAACAGGTGCAACCTATCTCTATACAACAAGTACCATTGATCCTGATGGAGATGACGTGTTTTATATGTGGGATTGGGGTGATGGAACATTTAGCGACTGGCTTGGTCCCTTCCCTTCAGGACATGAAATAGGAGAACGACATAGTTGGGATGAAAATGGAACATATGAAATACGGGTGAAAGCAAAAGATGTCTTTGATGTAGAAAGCGATTGGTCAGAACCATTAGCAGTTACCATGCCACATCGGTATACTCCATTTTTGGAGTTTCTGTATTCACTTTTTGAGCAGTTCCCCAATGCTTTCCCAGTACTACGATACCTGCTTGGATACTAAAAAAACTCTCTCCTCTTTTCTTTCTCTTTTTTTTAATTTACAATAGTTTTTTAACTGTATTGTGTTATAATTTTTTTAGGATGAGTTCAGCTGCCTTTTTACCTGAGAGAAGCATCCCTCCAAAAATTGGTCCCATGCGTGCCGAGCCATAAACAGCGTTTGCACTCATACCGGTAACCATAAGTCCAGGGTATACTTCTTTGGTATTTTTTACAACTGTTTTTTCTCCAATATCTGCACACATAGCTCGTTCTTTTTCAAGATTTCCACTGGGAGTATTGAGAGGACCAACCTTATCTCGAACAATATGGCAGACTTCAGCTGCATGGCCCGTTGCATCGATACAATAGGCTGCTCTGATTGAAAGTGGATCGACATGTAAACCAGCTATATTAACAGCACTCCAGTTTATAACAAATCCATTGACCTTGTTTTTATTCAGAAGAACATCCTCTACCGATATCGTGGTAAAGATTCGTACTCCTGCATCTATAGCTGATGAACACAATTTAGTAACAGCTTCAATGGAATCAGCACTAAAATATCCTTCTTTTTCATCTGTTAATTGCACACCTGCTTCTTCCAGTATATGTTTTGAATCTTGTTGAACGATGATTACAGGAAATGTCATGCCTCCGCCCCACATTCCTCCTCCAATTGATAATTTCCGTTCAAAGATTACGACTTTTTTACCTGATTTGGACAGATAGTTAGCAGCGGTTAATCCAGCGGGACCTGCACCAGCAATGGCGACATCCACATCGAAACATTCTTGAAATTCTTTTGAAAACCGTTGAAATATTTTTTTTGTGACGATAATATCATCTATTGGAATATAAACACCCCTTGACTTCTGGGTAATAAAGCATGTATTCTTAAACGTACCGCTAATTCTTTAAATTGGTTTATTATCTTATCATACCGTGTTAGTTATACGACGTGTTCAACCCGAGGATATTTTCAGTGTTATCCGATTGGCTTATGATACGTTATCAGAACGATATAATCCTTTACTTTTTACAACCTTTTTTGAATCGTTTCCCAAAGGATTTCTTATCGCGTTAAAAAATAATAAAGTAATAGGTTTTATCGTTAGTATCCCTGTTGATGAAGCAAGCATCAAAATAATGATGCTCTCAGTTATTAGAAGCTATAGACGGCAAGGGATAGGATCGTTGTTGGTTACTCATTTGCTAGAGGAGATGAAGCGACAGAATGTCAGGATAGTTGAGTTAGAAGTTAAAACAACAAATACCTCGGCGATCTCATTGTATAAAAAACATGGTTTTTGTATAATAAAAAGAATCGATGGCTTTTATCAAACAAATGAGAGTGCTTTTGTGATGAGAAAAAATCTAGAGTTCTAATATTTCTTTTTCTCGCTCTGTCATAAAACGTACCGCCATCTGATCGAGTCGATTAATAATTTTATCAAGCCCCACATCTACATTGCAGTTTGAAAGAATACATGCGATATCTTTACTCAGCGTGAATACTGCTAGTTTATGCTCCCGTTTTGATTTATGAATCTGATAAGGAGTTATTTCTAGTTTTTCATAGCTTTTTAAAATATTATTGCCATTATTATAAACGTGATCTATATGTGTTCGCATCTGATAAAGAAACGTATGAAGCTGAATTAACTCATCCTTCTGCATTAAAATTCTACACCATTGGGTTAATAGTATAAAGTCTTTTTATATTTTTCCAGCATTGAATAATGCCAACAATTGACATAGTATACTTGTATGTGTAACATTAGTGTTAAGAGAGGTTTTTTTAGTTATATTTATTCAAAATCATTTTTTGTTAAAACTTTTACAGATTTTGGTATTTTAATAACATTGCCTAATTTTATGCCAACAACTTCTTTAACATTTTTATTACTGGCGATATCAAGCAGTCGCTGAGTGACAATACCATCAAAAACAATGGTTGAAATCTTAGTACTTCTTTTAATCTCATCAGTTAATTCCCGTACTGGTATCTTTTTTAATTCCTCACCTTTTTCATCAAAAAGCACTGCTTTTAATGAGCCAGAGATTTCGTTGAGTAATTCATTATAATCTTTTTGTTTCTCTTTTTTTGTTGATGTCTGTTCAGATCTCTTTTTTTCTTTTTGTTTGTTAAAAAATTCTCGTTTTGGTTTTTCTTTTTCAGATTCCTCGTCAGACTTTTTTTCTTCAATCTTTATATTGTACATATCGATAAATTGCTCTTTGGGTATCTTATTTTTTAATGATTTCATAATAAGTTTCTGTGGTATCTCTTCAACTTCACGGGTCTGTGGTGCTCGAGCAATAAAATCAACATCTGCTACTTGTAATAATTCCCGTAGGATGAGCTCTCCACCTCTGTCACCATCAACAAAAGCAGTTGTTATCTTTTCTTTAGTGAGATTTGAAACGGTTTTTGGAATGTTTGTACCGCCAACGGCGATGACATTTTTTATTCCATATTTCAAAAGATTGAGAACATCTCTTCGTCCTTCAACTATAATAATTGCATCACTTTGTTCAATATTTGGTCCTGCGGGACAATGATCGGGACCATAATTAATAATCTCTTCAATTTGAACAGATTGACGAACAGTATCTGCAATACTTTCTCCTTCTACCTTGCTTTTATCTATTACTTCGTTGAGAAGAGTTTTTGCCCGGTCAATGACCTGTTTTCTTCGCGAGATACGGACATCCTCTACTTGATCAATTGTGATAGTTGCTTTACATGGTCCGACTCTATCGATGCTTTCAAATGCAGCAGCAAGAATGACAGTTTCTACCTTGTCAAGTGATGTTGGAAGGAGGATTGTTCCTTCGCTTTTACCATTTTTTGAATCAAGGTCGACTTCTATTCTTCCAACACGTGCTGAACGTTGCAATTCTCGTAGGTCCAATTCATCTCCCAAAAGCCCTTCGGTTTGACCAAATATTGCTCCTACGACATCAGATTTTTCAACAACTCCGTCTGCTTTTAATATTGCCTTAATCATATATTTTGTAGTTGATGGATCAATTACCATTATCATTCACCTCGTTGTATCAACTTGTAGAAAAAAAACACTCTGTATCTGCAACCTATTAGAGCAGAGAGTATATTGACTTCAATTTTACTTTTTTTAAAGTACTTGTTAATGAAATCAATTTAATCAAATCCAATTTAGATGATTTATTAAATCTATTAAGTGCTATTTTTTCGTTAAGTTGATTGTAATACTAATATAGAAGTTTGCGTCATATTTAAATGTTGTGCTTATTATTCGGTGTTTGATTTACATGAACGAAAAGATATTCATTGGTGTTGCTTGGCCATATGCAAATGGCTCATTACATCTTGGCCATATTGCAGGATGTTATCTTCCTGCTGATATTTTCGCCCGATATCAACGTCTTAAAGGAAGAGATGTACTCATGGTCTCTGGTAGTGATGAGCATGGAACTCCTATTACCATCACTGCAGAAAAAGAAAATGTATCAGTACAGGAAGTGGTGAATCGATATAATAAGCAACATACGCAAAACATGATTGACCTAGGTATCTCATTTGATTTGTTTACGCGAACCACAACAGAAAATCATGCCTCTGTTGTTCAAGATCTTTTTTCTACCTTGCATCAAAAAAATTATATTTATCCAGAAACAATTAATGCCTACTATTGTAAAAAATGTTCACGATTTTTACCTGATCGATATGTTGAGGGTATTTGTCCCCATTGTCAAGAATTAGGAGCTCGAGGTGATCAATGTGATCAATGTGGAAAGCTTATCGATTCCTGTGAGTTAAGTGAAGTAAAATGCAAACTCTGTGGGGGGGTTCCCGTACTTGAACAAACCAAACATCTTTTCTTTTCTTTAAGTAGTTTTGAATCAAAACTTATTGAATGGATTGAGGGGAAAAAATATTGGAAATCAAATGTTCAGAAATTTACCTACAACTGGTTGAAAGGTGGATTAAAAGATAGAGCAGTAACCAGAGATATTGAATGGGGAGTTAAAGTACCAATCCCTGGATTTGAAAAAAAACGTATTTATGTCTGGTTTGATGCAGTGACAGGTTATCTTTCTGCAAGTAAAGAATGGGCAACACTTCAAGGTCAACCGGATAAATGGGAGGAGTGGTGGAAAAATAAACAGGCAAAACATTATTATTTTTTAGCTAAAGATAACATCCCCTTTCATTCAATTATTTGGCCTTCTATGCTGATGGGCTATGATGAATCGTTGAATTTACCTTATGATATTCCCGCAAATGAGTATCTGTGTTTAAGTGGAGAACAATTCTCAAAAAGTCGATGTGTTGCGGTATGGGTTCCTGATATTCTCTCCCATTTTGATGCTGATGCTATTCGGTATTATCTTTCGATTAATATGCCTGAGACAAAAGATTCAAATTGGATTTGGACCGATTTTATTTCAAAAAATAATGATGAGCTGGTGGGAACCTATGGTAATTTTATTCATCGGGTTATTACCTTTACAAGTAAGAATTTTGCCTTTGTTCCTGAGGGTGAACATCTAACGCCAGCAGATACAAAAGCCCTAGAAAAAATCAAACAAACTGTTGATGAGATAGCAGAACTAGTAGAACATTGTAATTTTAAAAAAGGTTTACGCGCAGCTATGAATCTTGCTCAATTTGGTAATGTGTATTTTGATCAGAATCAACCATGGAAATTGATTAAAGAGGATAAAAAACGATGTGGTACTGTATTATATATCTGTTTAAAGATTGTTCAAGCTCTTGCGGTGTGTACTGCATGTTACCTTCCGTTTTCTTCTGAAAAAATCTGGAAGATGATCGGATTTAGTGAACCTATCAAATCATGGGATGATGCAGGTAAACAGTTACCCTCTGGTGCTTATCTGGAGAAAAAACCGACCCTGTTATTTAAAAAACTTGACTTATCGGAAATAATTGGATCTGAGGATCCTTTTTCAAAACTTGATTTACGGGTTGCTAAAATCTCCAAAATAGATGATCATCCAGAGGCTGATAAGTTATATGTTTTAGAAATTGATCTGGGTGCACTGGGTAAACGTGTTATTGTTGCAGGTATTAAACCATACTATTCAAAAGAGGAACTATTGGGGAGATCAATTTTGGTGGTTATAAATTTAAAACCTGTAACCCTACGGGGGATTGAGTCCAAAGGTATGCTTCTTGCAGCAAGTGATAGTGATACGAAGTGCTCTTTATTAGTTCCCAAGGATGCTTCTACAGGATCAGAAGTTGGAGTTGAAGGTATTCCTCGTGAACCGGTTGCATGTTTAGAGTTTGATGATTTTTTAAAAGCACCATTGGTTGTTGGAAATGATCAAAAAGTTGAGTATAACGGAAAACCACTTAAATCTAAAAGTAATTTCGTTGTCACTGATAAAAGAGTTAATCTAGGATCAAAAGTATCATAGAACTATGTGAGGGAATTGTGTTATGAATGCAGAAACAATAATTGAAACAAAGCTGCCGGTACCTATTATAAACAAAGGAAAAGTCAGAGATATCTATGCTGTTGATGATAAATTGTTGTTAATTGTAACAGATCGAATATCGGCCTATGATTATGTATTGCCCAATCCTATACCTTCGAAGGGAATCTGCCTTACTCAGATGTCTAAATTTTGGTTTGATTATACAAAATCTATTGTCCCTAATCATATGATATCGACTACAGTATCTGACTACCCAACACAGCTACAAGGGTTTGATAATCAACTTAAATATCGAAGTATGCTTGTTAAAAAAACCAAAGTTATCCCTATTGAATGTATCGTGAGAGGGTATATTTCTGGTTCAGCATGGAAATCATATAAAAAAGATAAAACAGTTTGTGGTATAACAATTCCAGAGGGACTTTCTGAGTCTGATCAATTTCATCAACCACTGTTTACCCCTTCAACTAAAGCTGAGACTGGTCATGATATTAATATTTCCTATGAGAGGATGGTTGATGAGGTTGGAAAAGATGTTGCTTATCAGCTTCGTGAGTTTTCCTTGAAGTTATATACTACTGCTGCAGAATATGCCCGCAAGCGTGGTATTATTATTGCTGATACCAAATTTGAGTTTGGTTTTTATAATGATGAAATCATTCTTATTGATGAGGCATTAACCCCGGATTCCTCACGGTTTTGGCCTGTTGAACATTATAAACCTGGCTCGTCTCCCCCCAGTTTTGATAAACAATATGTTCGGGATTATCTTTCAACTACAGGTTGGGATAAAAACTCGCCTCCACCTCATCTTCCAGAGCATGTTATCAAGGAGACAACTAAAAAATATCAAGAGGCATATGAAATAATTACAGGAAATAAATTTTCATTCATCTAAATTCTTTTTTTTATTCTTAAGAAAAGTTAAAAAACAATAAAAGAATTATATGTTACTATATAAATTCCAAAAAGAATTAGGGGACAGTCTATGAATAAACTCTATAGGACACTAGTATTAATCACATTTTTAGTACTTATTTCGTCAAATGGTATTGGATTTGTTCAGAGAACCCAGAATGAAATGAGTGGTTTTTTTGATAAACTAGATGCTGGGTTTTCCTATGAGCAAGACGGGCCTACTATCGCTAAACTGCAATGGGTTTCCCCTGATAATACACTTCCTGGTACCTATCAGCGTTATATTGAATCAAATCCACTCTCTCCTGCCTTTTTTTCAACACCAAACCCTACCTATGCACCTGGTATATTTGGAGATGATATT
>JAWOGM010000032.1:0-3584 GCA_046496795.1 Thermoplasmatota archaeon | reverse complement strand
ATACAACCCGCTCGGCGCCGCCCCGCGAGAGAGCCGGCAAGAAAAAGGAAATCTTCACGTCTTCTTCCTACCCAATACGAGCAACTTGGGCACAAGAATCAGACACCCTTGGGCGATTGCCGCGATCACGATTCCCCATAGGCCCAACGCAGAAACCAACGGAACGGCCATGAACATGTAGGCCACATTCGATGCTGCGGTAATGAAGAACTTGGACCGGACATGGCCCGCAGCGACAAACAGCGGGTCAACCGTCACCAATGAAGCGGTGAACGCCTGCCACACCAAATACGCGGCGAACACGTTGCGATACACGACGTATTCCGTTCCTAGGAGGGCAGGGATCCAGTAATCTGAGAGAAGAACCACGGCAAAGACAGGAAGGGCGGAAGCACCTGCGATTGCCGCTCCGATTTTTACCATAACGCGGTGTGCACGCCTGTAATTGCCTACACTCACCAGGGACGCAAACTCTGGATAAATCGCTTGAAAAAAGGGAGTGGATATGTTCTATTATCAGTATGAATATTTTTTTATTTCATTTTTTCCTGAAACATCTTCGTTTTCCATCTTCCCCAAATCTTTTACAGTATTCCACCCTTGTTTCACACCGCCGCCAACAAATTCCACCATTTTCTTTGCTTCACTTTTTTCTCATCAGTCATAGAATATTCCTACACTATTTTTATTATCCCCATTAGTACCATAACGAGAATAGCTAATACTATCGCTCCTAGAAAACCAAATATCAACCAACCTGCCACGAAAGCTATTACTGACAGTATTGTAAGATGGGTCCATTCAATTTTTATGTTTGTCATATTTAATCATTCTACGCTTTGGTTAATGTGATAGATCCACCACTTGAGCCTGTAAGTATCAGCTGATTATCACCAGGAAATCTATAGTCTACGGTAATACCAATTGATCCACCTGATTCAGAAGTGAAGGTTATCTTATCATCTGCAACAGCCCATGTATAGGTTCCACTTAACGATAAATCTCCTAATTGACCCGTCGCCGTTACCTTGTTATCATTATTGAAAGTCATCGTTCCGTCTCCGTCTGAAGTTCTCCAAGTTCCAATGAATTTATTTTCATCTACCGCGTTTGTGCAACCACTCAAGCTCATTATTGCCAACATTATTAGTATAATCCCAACAACTAGGGCTGATTGTTTTTGTTTTTTCATCTAAATACCTCTACTTATACTTCTATCAATCCCTCTGTCTGTATATAGGGGTGACGTAAAAACAATAAAAAAACAGTATAGGAACAGTTCAAAACTAGTCGATATTGAGGAATGGCAAGTTAGAAAGAAAAGAAATCATGTATGCAACGATCAACGTTTTGAACTCTGATTTCGACTATAAAACAGTAATGCAACATGAAACGTTCCTCTCCCACAAAGAATTGAATTATCAATTTAAAAAGAAGAAAGGGGGAATTCTTGGGAAAAACCCAAAAACCCCAAAATTGAATTTATACTTATAATGGCCCCATCATAGTTGGTAAGAAGATACCAACAATGGCTGCGATAATCCATACGATAAGTGCGATAACGAGCGCTTTCAGCCAGCCGATACCATATAAAACACCGAGAGCAATAAGCCAGGCTATTCCTCCAATTAGCGATGCTAACCATCCTAACTCGGGTTTGAGGAAATAGTATGCAGCTGCATATATTATTGCGCCGATAAAGGCAGCTAATAAAGCAGTACCGAATCCTTCCTTTTCTCCAAAGATTTTTGTTACGAAATAGATAATAATTGCCGAAATAAGAAGACTTATTAAAAATACAATTATTGTTGCTATATTTACATCTATCATTTTTTCACCCTATTTTTTAAATGTGCTGTTTATTTAGAATGGATGTTTGCGCATGTTGTGCGCAAGGCATTCTATCTAAATATATTCACTAACGATTTTGATACAGCATCTACTCAGTTGGTTTTAAGTACATGTGAAGTTGCGCTCTTGAGACTTCTATGTTTAGTCCTCTTTCTGTCCAGCGAGCCCCGCCTTTCTTTAAGGATGAAATAGCTAGCATATTACGTACTCCACGTTTCTTTGCACCAAGTACAGATTCAGCTGTATCTTTGGTCAATTCGACATCAAGATGAGTTATCTCCCAATTTTCTGGGTCTATATTTACTTCCTTTACTTCTCCAATTTTTTCATCTTGAGCGAAGATGTCTGCGTTTTTAAATTCTTTACTTTCCATTTTATTTCTCCTTGTTTAATCAACTGTCATTAATGTTATATTAACATGTTTTAATAACAACCCAATAACAGTATAAAAACAATGTAATATGGAAAGAAGCGAACATTACGTGGTCTGTCGTTTCTGCAGCAATGTTTTTGCTTTTTCTGTCGAATAAACTGTTTGAAACTTTCCTTGTTTTTTTAAAAAAATCAACCCTTTTTCTTCAAGGGAAGATAATCGTTTTGCAGCAGTTGAATACGCTAAGTTAAATTTGGTTATTATTTTTTTCATAGTAACCATTGAATAATTCTGATTTTGTTCATAAACATATTTTAACATATCATAAATATCATCGTCGAGAATAAGATTGTCTAATTTCTGGCTAGGCAATAATTGAAATTCATTTTCAAAAACCCCCATCTGAAGTTTATTGACAATGGACGAATCGATACGTAGTACAACAATTAATTTACTATTCAGAACAATATCATTAATTTTATACAAGGTATCGATAATTTTTTCATAAGAAAATTTAGTGATAAAATAATGAACACCATCTAAAACGATAATTGTCTTTTTGTTTCTCACCCCTACCTCTTTAACCATGGATAATAATTCATCTGGGTTTGCGATTGTTTCAAATCCTCTGATTTTTTCAGAGCTCAACAAAAAAAGCTGACTGTTTATATCATTAGATATGCTGCTTTTTATCTCAACACTAGAACGGGAGATAAATACTCCATCATATCCAGATGTGGTCAAATCGTTATACAGAGATCGTACGATATCATCATTCTTACTGACTAAAAGATAGCTGTTCCCTGGAATTATTTTTCCATGAGCTTTGATATCTGCTGTGATGTCTCTGCCGATAAAAAGAGAGCCGATAGGGTGCCCATCAACATCCTTAACCGTCGATTCTGACATTCGAACAATCTTTTTTATATTGTTTTTTGTGATTAACACCACATCATCATACCCTATGTTAGTACCGTTATTTTTTACAATATCTAACATGTTTGTATGGTCATCAAACACAGGTAAACTTTTTATAGATCTATTCAAAACATCTTTTTGTGTATAGCCTGTAAGTTGTTCCACTGTTTTGTTCCAGGTGTTTACTCTATTGTTTGAATCAAATGAAAAAATAATCTCCCATGCACTATCAATGACATTCTCCAAATACTCTTTTGTTTTAATGATTTCCCCTTCTGCTTTTTCCCGTTCTTTCGTTTCAGTTGTAAGGCTTTTTGTAGTTATGTACAGTTGGGCGGTTCTAGTATCAAGCAATCGTTCTAGTTTTTTTTGCATTTCTCTTACTTTTTCTTCTGCTTTCTTTCGATCGGTGATATCTCTAATATTACATTGGATTACTTTT
>JAWOGM010000036.1:0-21531 GCA_046496795.1 Thermoplasmatota archaeon | reverse complement strand
AAAAGGATGAGAAATTGTGAGAGATTATACACCGCAAAATACTCTCCCACCTGCTGAGAACCCCAAAAGAGTTGTATTGTTACTTTATCAATATTTGCCATAACAACAGCTGAAACAGATGCAATGGCTATAGGAAATGCAAAGCTCATATAACTTTTCAAATACTTTTTTGATGGTTTTTCAACTGGATATTTCCTAAATAAAATGAAGGCAAGCATAAAATGAACAATCTCTCCAAGAACATAGGTATAGGCAAGAGCAAGCACACCCATACCACTATAGGCAACTATAACAGTAGCAGGGATTCGTACAAGATTATATGATAACAGCGCTATCTCAGATTTGGCGATTTCTTTTTTTGCTTTAAAGGTACTATTCATTGTCAGGGTAAGTGTATGGATAACAAAATAGGCAAGCATGATATAGACCGCCTGTTCATGTAAGGATGATTCAAACCCCCGTCCCAGTACAAACTTCCATATCCCAATAGAAACCATGACTGCTATCACAAGAATACCTGCAAGTACTGTTTTTATTGCTATAAAGGTTCCAATACAGGTTGCCAGTTTTTTTCTCTCAGATATCCTTTTGATATGTGCAGAGTCAAACCCCATATTTCCAAAAAAGGAAAACAGAGCTACAAAACCAAAGGCAAATCCCACAACACCATACTCCCAGGGCTGCATATACAGAGCAATAAATTTAAGTCCAACATATCCAAGGATTCCACTGATAAGATGGGTGATAATGATAAAGGTGCTTTTTCGAGCAATCATTGCGCAGAGAAATACCACTTACTTTTAATACATATTTGTAAAAAAAATCATTTTCTATGGACTACTTTTATATGCCCTATCAAAGAGTTTAAAAACTAGTATAATGTACGGATTATAACATAAATAAAAATATACTAACTATCAAGTGTGTTAAGATATGAAAAAAGAAAACTGCCCGTTTTGTGGACATCGATGGGTTCGAAAATCAAATGAATCCCCAATCATTTGCCCAGGTTGTAATAGGAAATACTACTCTCAAGACGATATTTTAGCACATCAACAAAATAGAGAATTATAACATTATATCAGAGAAATACTTTAGAGAGTAAAAAAATTGTAAGTACAATATCTTTATTCTTTGTCAAGTTTTGATAATTCTTCCTCAGCCATTTTCTCTAATTTTTTATCAACACCTTGTTTTTTAGCAATAATTGTTAGCTCTGTAATAATCTGATCCCATAACACCTGTTGGGATAATGCATAATCCCATAAATCAAGACGTTTTGCCCCATCGCCTTTTACAAATTCATCTAACAACTCTTTTTTATCATCATCATTCATCTATCATCACATCTTTACATTATCAACAGTTTTGCGTTTAAGATTTAACTCTGTCGCCGTATCAGACATCACCGTTAATATCTCATCCCACAATGCTTCTTGATCAAGAGCAAAAAACCACATATTCAGCTTTTTTTGAATATCTGCCTCTGAAAAATCTTTAATAAATTGTTTCTTCTCTTCTTCATTCATACTGATAATCCCAAGCCATACTGGAGAATAAAAAAGGACTTTATAATATTATTTCTTTATTTTATGATTGACTCAATCAATTAATGAAACAATCAGAAAATTTTTTTTACAATATAGCAGAGAAGTCTGGAGAAAAAAGTTGTATATTGGATGGGATACACGCACCTATAAACTTCTATTCCAGACCTCCCCAAATCAATAACAAATATTTCCTATAAAAAATTATCTTAAATAGGCCTTAGAAAAGGCTTGTTAAAAAAAGAGTTTATAAATAGATAAATGATTTCATATTAGTTATTTGAAAGGATGGAAAACACTATGGCACAATATTGTGAAATTTGTGGTGATGAATTAGATTCTGAAGAAAAAGAATATGGAATCTGCGATAAATGTAGAAATAGAGAAGAAGAAGATACAGAATATAAAAAAGATGATGACTATATAGATCCAGGAATTACCTAGAACCCTTTTCATTCTTATACCTCTCTATCGCTCTAACACAATCCTGATGCACAATAAATCTAGATGATAGGTTTGCGTTGATACGATAATCTTATATACCAATTATCTGCTAATATCTTCTATCACGTCGGTATGAGTATCATATATGTCCTCTGATGAAAAAAATAAAAAACCAAATTCTACAATAAAAAATAGTCAAAACACAAATGGAGATACCGCGGTTTTGCAGCAAAAAATAGAACAGGTCTTATCTCTTTTAGATGGTGCTAAATCCCAGTTTCCACCGATTGCTCCCGAGCTTGAGGAGCAACGAAAAATTGCTTCTGATATCACAAAACCATTAGAAGAACGATTAGAAGCTTATGAAGATATTATTGATTCTGAAATAGGAGATACCAACTTAACACGTGCTCGAAATATCGAGCGAGAGTTTGGCCTTCGCCAGATTTTTTTAAAATTTGAAGGAACAACACCCACCGGGACGCAGAAAGATCGTATCGCCTTTGCCCAAATCATGGATGCCCTACGCAGAGGCTATGATACCGTAACTGTTGCAACATGTGGAAATTATGGGGCAGCAATATCATTGGCTGCTTCAATTGTCGGCATCCACTGTGAAATCTGTATCCCAGAAAAATATCACCCCCATCGATTCAAAGATATAGAAAACACGGGAGCTAGGATTATACGAATACCCGGTGATTATGAAGAAGTAGTTGCCTATTCCCAGGATAGTGCCAATAAAAATAATTATTATGATGCCAATGCCGGAGGGGAAAACACTCTCATTCAATTCAAGGCATATGCAGAAATAGCAAATGAGATTTATGATGAACTTCGTGATGCACCAGCTGTTGTTGCCCTTCCTGTTTCAAATGGGACAACCCTGGCAGGTATTTACAAAGGTTTTGTCAGTTTATATCGACGGGGGAAGACATCAAAAATCCCCAAGTTTGTTGCCGGCTCTGCCTATGGGAAAAATCCTATTATTCAAGCCTTTCTTAAAAACAGTGTCACTTGTGAAAATCTATCTCCAGAAAAAATCAGGGAAACTGCGATAAATGAGCCATTAATCAACTGGCGTTCTATCGATGGTGACTATGCACTCACTGCTATCCGTGAATCAGGAGGATGGGCTTCCTATGTTAGTGATAAAAATATGATGATGTTTTCAAAACTTTTACGAGAAAAAGAAGGATTAAGCGTACTACCTGCTTCAACTGCAGGATTAATCGCTCTTCTTGATAAACAACGAAAAGACATCTTACCAAACGATCGCTATGTAGTTGTACTGACAGGGAGAAAATAATAAAACGTGAGGTAAATGACAAAACGTGCCGTTGTTTTTGTTGATAACTATTTTAAAACAGCAGATGGAAAAATAGCCCATGGACTTGTCCGATATAGCAAACGATTTGAAATCACAAGTATTGTTGATTCAACAATACCTGAAGGAGATGCAGGTGAGATTCTAGATGGAACCTCAAAACATATTCCCCTCTACAACAGCCTGGACTATGCAATACAACACACACAACCAGATACCTTTATCATTGGAGCAGTATCTGATGGGGGGATATTGCCAAAAGGATATGACAAAGCAGTCATCTGGGCGTTAGAACAAGGACTTCATGTCGTCTCAGGTCTCCATGAATTCATCTCAGATAACCCCCTCTATACTCGAATTGCAGAAAAAAATAATTGCACCATCATCGATGTTCGAAAAATATTTCGAGATTACAAACGATTCTACACCGGTGAGATACAAAACGTATCATCCATTCGAATCGCATTACTAGGAACTGACTCAGCTATTGGAAAAAGAACAATCGCAGTATTACTCAACCAGGAACTCCAAAAAAGAAACCATACATCAGATATGATCTATACTGGGCAGACAGGGTGGATGCAGGGCTGGCCACATGGTATTGTTTTAGATGCTATGATCAATGATTTTGTCTCAGGAGGAATAGAAGGAGCCATACTTGACTGCTGGAAAGATCATCACCCAACATTTATGCTAATAGAAGGACAAGGAAGTCTTCTCCACCCCTTCTTTCCAGGTGGCTTTGAGATACTTGCCGCAGGATCAGTGCATGGATACATCCTTGTTGATGCACCAGGCCGCCCACATCTGGATGGATTTAAAGGATATCCCCTGCCCGATCCCAAAAAAATTGTAACTATTGCAGACCTTATCACAAACCAAAAACTCCTTGGAATCGGTATAAATCAAGAACAATTAACACCACAAAACATACACTATCATAAAAAACGACTCAATACAATCTTTAACGTACCTGTTGTAGAACCATTAAGCGAAGGTGTTGGATTACTCGTTGATGCTTTAGAGGACGTCTATGACATCTGATCTATCACACATGATAAATTTTACCTCTATCACACTCAGTGACCCCTTTATAAATAAAAATAACCTACAAACAACAATAACATTAACCACTCTTGAAGGACAACAAAAGAAGTTTACCCTGATGCATTCCTATCCCTGCACACTTGAAACCCAAGATCGTACACTGCTTAGACTTGCCTGTTGCATGCCACTGCTGAATTATGCATTGTTCTCAAAAACAATACAACTGGATTTCCCCCTATCACAAACTGATCTTAACCTATTAAACAGATTAAATACTATTTTTAGCAGAGATATCTACGTCAATAAAATCCTGCGACGAAGAACAAATTATATACTCCCAGAATATCTACCACCAACAGATACTACCTCAAAAGATAGACAGGTATCCCCTGCTCGGATCATGGCAAAAAAACGCTGCGAAGAATATGTACTATCAAAGAATCTTAATAGCAACAGATGTGGGGTTCTCTCCAGTGGAGGAAAAGAAAGCCTTCTCACCTATGCACTCCTTAACGAAATAGGCAGTGATGTCTACCCGTTCTATATCAACGAAAGCGGTGGACACTGGAGAACAGCACTTCCCGCCTATCGCTACCATAGCCAAACACAACCTCATACAAGACGTGTCTGGTCCAATGTAGACCGATTCTACAATTTTATGCTTGATAACTTGTTTTTTATCCGAAAAGACCATAGAAATATACAAGCAGATACCTATCCTCTTCGATTATGTATCTTTCCCTTCTATATTTTTAGCGTATTACCTTTATTTATCAAATATCAAATAGGTAATCTTTTACTGGGAAGTGAATTTGATGATATACAAACACAGCCAACCTATCAAGGGATACCACATTACTATGGAATCTATGACCAACATCAAGATTACGATAATTTAATGAATGAATGGTATAACCACAAAATACCCGGGCTTGTGCAATGGTCAGCAGTTCGAAATATCTCAGGGCTAATCGTTCAACGAATACTTGTCAAACGCTACCCACATCTAGCAACCCATCAACGATCCTGTCATTCCTGTCATATTACTCAAAACCAAATACTACCCTGTGGCCATTGCTCAAAATGCAGGGGAGTTTTACTATTTCTCTTAGCCAACAAAGACGATCCAACAGTAATGAGCTTTCAGTCTCAAAATGCAGAAGATTTTATTAAACAAACCAATCCTTCACTACTACGTCTGGATGAAGATGAAAAAACTCATTCCTTTTATCTCATACAACACCATACTCAAACCAAGTATCAACCGGTTGATCATGTCGAACAAATACATCATCATAAACAAATCTGTGATGCCTGCGCTATCCCAGATCAATTCAGAAATAAATTATTCTCTCTCTTTGAACAATATACAAAAGGATATTGTTTTTTAGAAAATGATTCATGGAAAACTGTGGAAAAAAATATCAAAGAACTTGATATCTTTCTAGGTTGTTAACTCTTTAACCATCCGATATGCATCAGAGGACCCAAAATGGTGATATTTATAATAATTTTTTAATAATGAAGTAATTCTAAAACCTGATTTTTCATACAATGAAATCGCACTTTTGTTTCCCACAGATACCTCTAGACGTATCCTACGGATACCACGAGGCGCCATTTCTGATTCAGCATAGAGTAAAAGACTCCTGGCAATGCCTTGACCACGAAATAAAGGGTCAACACCTATGGTTTCAATACCTGCAACCATTGAATCTTTGCGATAAAGAACAATAATATATCCCTGAATATGCTCATTGGTTTTACACACGAAACAGATACTACGTGCTTGAGTAATTAGATACTGTAATTGTCTAGAAGAATAAGCAGTTTCTTTGGTAAAACATTTTTGCTCTAATTCAAAGATCTTGGGAATATCCAACGGATGTATCGCTTGAATTATCGCATCATTCATGATGCCTGCATCTGAATCCTATTTAAATATCTATTTATCATAAAAATAGAGCTCAAGTTCAATTTTTTTTTAACATTCTGGCCAATGAGTATAGGATAAGACTTCGTCTTATGATAGATTTTTTTCTTGTTTTAATACATCAGCAATATATAGGATACTACCCAGTTGCATATACACCGAATTACGAATTGGAACTTGATAAAAACCACCACGTTCCTGAACGCTTTTACCAAGCGCCTTAATTTCAATATCAAGATGGTTCATAAGCTGACATATAGAAGAAGCACCACCTTTAATACAGATTGATTCAGCAACACGCCATATCTGCCCTAAAAAAAACAAATCAAATAAATCACTCATCACTTCATTGTCAAATACCTCTGCATTAGTTATTTGTTTATCCTTTGCAGTCAATGAGACTCTTTTTTCATGATCTAATGAATGCTGAGCATTTGCGATATGTTTCATTGCAATATCTAAAAGATGAGGATTTGCCAATGCCGCATATTCTTGTATTTGATTGATTAGCCTGATGGAGTATTTCACCCTATTTTTCTTTCTTATATAACGCTGGTGCAACAACTTTTTATAGCTTTTCTCAGACGGTTTTTTATCACTAAGCATTGATGAGAGATACATAGGGACCTCACAGTTAAAGCTAAAGCCACCTATCTTTTTCTGATACCATTCATCACTACATGCTCCTCGTTTAATAGTTGGAATAATCGATGGATCTTTCTCTTTATAATACTTCAAATAATCTTTCAACCCATACATTTTATAAAAACCTGGAGCAAACATCTTCCCAAATGGTACATCAGGGGCAGAATCTGAAAGAGGCATCTGAACACTAGAGGCAAGATTTCGCAGTGCAGGATAAACCTGAGGTAAATCCCGGCTAAAATAATAATACGCGTTATAAAACCCACAATGATGAAGATTACACAAAAGATCAGGTTTTTCTTTCTGAAGAACTTTTTTTACCGCAACAGCCTCAGGTCGAGATTTTGTCCATTTATAATCAAGATACTCAATAGGAAACGTCCACTCATATTGATCTTCTGTTGGCTCTCGAAAATTCGATTTAGCAAGGGCGGCAAAAGAATCAGGCATATTAAACCACCCCTCATTCAACTGCATACCCCGTCGTTCCAAAATAGGGATTAAATGCCACCTCCAACCAAACCAATTACTCTGTGGATGGGTTGCCAACCAACGAGCAAAAAAGGATACTACAAGACTTCCCAACGGTTCATCACTATGAGGCACACCACAAATCAATGCTGTCTTATCACCTGAACCAATGCTGATCATGGTTAACGGCTCATTATGAATCGTAGTCCCAATTCGGGTATGTTCTACATTATCTAACTCTATGGTCAATGTGGTGAGATAATCAATTTCATCCACAGTTAAAAAACGAGTATATGACGGAATATCTTGCAGTATTTGCTTATATTTCTGATTCACTTATAAATCAACCTCTAACCCTAGTCCAGGTTTCTTTGAAGGAATTACATACCCATCTTTATAGGTTGCACCCCCCTTTACGACATCTGCTTTGAAATCTAAAGCGGAATCAAGATCAGCATAGCGAACGTTTTTAAAAGCACAAGCAAAATGAACACCAGCAGCCATTGCACCCATAGACTCATTCATACACCCAATCATAACAGGGATATCTGCAATTTCAGCGAAAAGATTTGCTTTAATAGCATTTGTTATCCCACCTATTTTCATAAGTTTAATATTGATCATATCCGCAATTTCCATTTTCACTAACTTTAAACTATCCCGTAAGCTCAACGCTGTTTCATCAGCCATAATCGGAACAGAACATTGCGCTGTCACCTCTTTAAGCGCATAGAGATATTTAGCAGGAGTTGGTTGCTCAAGCATCTCAATATCTGCACCTAATCGTTCTAAAGTTTCAATAACACGTAACGCTTTTTCAAGAGAATATCCTTCATTGGCATCCATTCGGATTTTTACATCAGATCCAACTACAGATCTGATCGCAAGAATATTGTTTATATCACTATCTGGGTCCATACCACATTTCACTTTGAGAATGCTAAATCCCTGGGAAACAAATTGTTTTGCTTTTTCAACCATGACATCAAGAGGGTTAATACCAATGGTTACCGAAGTCTGTATTTTATCACGATATCCGCCAAGGAGTTGATAGAGGGGCATACCAGCTTTTTTCCCAAGGATATCATACAATGCCATATTTATCCCGGATTTTAATGAGGGATTACCCTTGACTTTTTCTTCTATCAAATCATTAAGATAATGAATACGCAGTGGATCATTACCAATAAGGATATGTTTTACAGTACCTTCAAGACACTCTACCACGGTTTTTTTTGTCTCATTGGTGACACTATCAGGAGTTGCACATCCCCATCCAAGAATATCCTCATCGGTTTCTATCTTTAAAAAAACATTTTCGCCAACATCAACGGTTTCATTGGCAATAGAAAAAGGTTCTTTTAACGCAAGATCAAGAGGAATAGCAGTAACAGATTTAATTAACATAACAAAGGGATAAGCATTCAGAATTATTAAGAATTATCTTTGCTCCAAAACATAATGATAGCAGATGTTTGGTTGTAATATCTAGGGAGAAGAGAGATGATCCTTTTATAGTTCAACTCTGTTGGTTTTCATTTACTCTATCCATAATGTATAATAATCAAAAAAGATTACAGACCATTGTGATACCATGTCAATAAAGATTATTGTAACCGGTGGAACATTTGATAAAGAATACAATGAGCTTACAGGAGAACTATATTTCAATAAAACCCATGTCCCTGAAATGTTATCACTTGGTAGATCACGTCTTCCTCTTGAAATTAAAACACTTATGATGTGTGATAGTCTGTATATGACTGATGCAGATATTGCATGTATCCTTGAGGAATGTAAAACAACACCCCACGATAAAATATTAATAACTCATGGTACCGATAAAATGGTTGCCACGGCAAAGGTTCTGGGATCAGAAATAAAAGATAAAACTGTTGTCTTGACTGGAGCAATCATTCCTTATGCATTCGGTAGCTCAGATGGTATGTTTAATCTGGGAAGCGCCTTAGCATTTGTTCAAAGTTTACCTTATGGAGTATATGTTGCCATGAATGGAAGATATTTTAACTATGATAACGTCTATAAAAATAAACAAAACGGTAACTTTGAAGAACTACAAACGTAGCAAATTTATCGAACTCCTCAGTACCCACAGCAGATTAGAAAAAGTTATGAAATAAATCGATAATCTCTCAAAAAGGAAATGAACAAGAAAAATAAGCCTATAAAACCGAAAAACAGAATTGTTAAAGCATTATTAATCGTTGCAGGAACACTTTCACTAGCTCTAGGAATTATTGGAATATTTTTGCCTCTTCTTCCAACCACGCCTTTTCTGTTACTCGCAGCTGCCTGCTACGCTCGGGGGTCAAAAAAATTTTATTTCTGGCTTATTAACAACAGATGGTTTGGCAATTATATTAAAAACTATCAAGAAAAAAAAGGCATACCAAAAAAAGTAAAAATCTTTACCATCACCTTACTATGGATCACTATACTATCCACTATAGTTTTTTTTATAAAGATATACTGGGTGAGAATACTTTTATTATTCATTGCTCTTGGTGTAAGCATTCATATTTTAACAATTAAAACCTATCATAAAGAACAACAGCAATAACTATATATTGCGAACTCAACCACAAAGAAAAAGTAATTGGAAAGGAAGTTTAGTTTATGCCGTATCATGTTGTATTTTGAGGTTGTAGAGAGTCTGACCAATTGCTGAGATATTCATCAAGAACTGTATTTCCCGCTTTTTTTTATACTAGGGTCTTGATAGGCATAGCTAAAAACAAAATAGACATACCAAAAATAAAAATAAGATGAATAAAAATATCATCTAATATATCATTCAACAAAGGATATATTTAAATATAAATGGGACATTATATAAATTAAAAGGGGAAAGAAATATGAAAGTAAACACAAAAATAATTATGGGCTTTGCAATATTAGTCTGCGCATTTCTGTTAATCTCACCTGTTAGTACGGCAGGTTTTCTACATCGACATGCTATACATGATCAGTTAGATCAACAAACCTCAAGAATTGAAGATAATCCATCACAAGACCAGACATCAGATTCACAACATTGGGCGCTTTTATTTGCAGTAGGAGTCTATCTTAACGCACCCGATCAGGATCGCCCATCCATGCTAGAAGCGGTAGATGATTTATACGATACTCTTCTTGACTCACCAGAAATCTGGAAAGAAGAAAACATACAAAAAATCACTGCCAGTGATGCTACACTTCAGAATTTAATAAAAGGGCTGTTATGGCTAAGAAAAAACGCAAGAAGTGATGATTACGTTCTTGTCTATATCACAACACATGGCGGTCATCTTTACCATCCGCTCACTGGTCAACCATGGGATATGCCACCAAAAGACGAAGCAAATGGAGTAGATGAAATTCTAGTAATGTATAATGGATTTACTAATTGGTATGGGTTTATCTGGGATGACTTACTTAATTTCTTTTTAAGCATAATACGATGTGAAGCACTATGTTTAATTGTTGATAGTTGCTATAGCGGCGGATTTGACGACTACCCATACAGATTTAATACTCTCGGTAGAAAAAATGATGTCACATTAACAGCTGAAAGTTTTGTTGAGGGTTTTGTTGAAAGTGTTGCCAGAAAAGGACGTGTTATTCTCATGTCATCTGAGGAAGACCAATTAACATATGGATCGTTTTTTTCAGAATTTCTCACTTTAGGCTTTGCAGGATATGGGGACGATTGGGGAAATAATGATGGTATTAATTCAGCACAAGAAGCATTTGGATTTGCAAAACCATGGGTAGAACTATTTGTATATGTTTATACTGGTCAAACACAAACACCGGTAATGCTTGATTTATATGGAGAAGAATTACCTATTACAATGACTTAACACATAAAGCAAACCTTTGCATATTAATAAAAAAACAATTACCAACAAAATTGACGATACGACTTGTGATAATACTACTTTCTTGTTAATGAAAGACGTATCTATTCGTTTCCTAAAGAAAAAATAATGATGCACTACAAACAACTATCTCTTACTTTTTTACTTTTTACTTCATCTCTTTAGAAGAAATACCTACTTATCCAATTACGATTTTTTTTTCTCTGCAATCACTAACATTTCAAAATCTTCAGTTGTCAATTTGTCATCTCTTGAAAACGCTCCCAGTTTAGCTGCATAGATATCTATTTTTTCATATCCTAAAGATTTCAAAAGCCATGTAATTTCACTGGGTACATAATATCTCTCATTACAATGAAGCTTTCTTTTTTTACCAGAATCATCTTCAAACTCTGTAATATTATAATCCCGAAATGTCATTAAATCAAAAGAATTACTATGATAGGTCGCGTTTGTATCATCTGTAGTAGAGTTACAAAACTTTTCAATGGAATGGTATAGCGCAAAAAGACCATTTAACGTTGTGAAAATAAACTTTCCTCCGTTTTTCAGAGATTTCGTGGCATTTTGTAGAATCTCATAATTCATTTCATCAGTCTCCATTAACGGAAAGCCTCCTTCACATAGCATAATTACTAGATCAAATTCCTTATTAAATGGCAACTTTCGTGCATCATATCTAAGATATTGAACAGTAAGGTTTTGCCGCTCAGCTTTTTCTTTTGCTTTTAATAATTGAGAACTTGATAAATCTATCCCTGTTACCCTATACCCTCTTTTTGATAATTCAAGTGAATGACGACCAGTGCCACATCCGATATCCAGAATAGTTACTGATTTATCAAAATTAATTTCCCGTTCAATAAAATCACATTCCCCTATTGTTCCTTTAGTAAATGGTTCATTATCATATGTATCTGCATAATTTTCAAATAATTCCTCATACCATTTTTTCATTTTCAATCTCCTCAGAGAAAGCTTTTTTTTCTAGTCTATTGATTTTTTTCATTTAGTTTTTTAAATTTATTAAGGAATAAGAAAATAGGTTAAATCCAATGCCGACCAATCATCATGGTCTAAAAAGCCATTGTTGCCATCAGAGTAATCAAAGATATGATAGGTATATCGATAATTCATGATGCTTTTATAGTTACGATATACATAATACATTGGCTGCCATGGATATTTACCTAATTGGGCATCAACGCCATAGGGGTTCCCCCAGCGGAAACCAAAATTATGCCCTAATTCATGCATAGTAGCGGATGCAAAAAAATAGGACAATGATTGAGGATACCATCGAGCATAACGTGACATAATACTACTAGAAATTACAAATGCATTTGTTCCTGCATGATATCCCATATGTGGAGGGACATCACCGCTAAATGCATAACCGCCTGGGAAAGTCCGGTATACAAAAACACCATAATGAAATACTCCTCTCCGCCAATTATCTGAATCATTGTGTAAAAAATATTGTTGATATATAAAAAGCAAATCATCTAAATTTGTCTGTCGTTTAAAAGGGAGGATATCACTTATTTCTATGTGAATAACATGATTTCTCCGATGAAACGGGTAATGCAACATTTCAATAGCATCCTCTGGAATCATATTTGAATGACCCCAATCACTATCTTGCATGTAATCAATTTCAAGGAAAACATCTGCACGAAACGGATCAGAGCCCCACTCAGCGGTTAAATACTCTTCATAATTTGACAAACCATCTTCATCTGGATCAAGATTTTTATGATCATACCAAATAAAAGGGTCATATCCCCATTTATACTCCCATTCAATGGGGATACCATCACCACTATAATCAATTCCTGTGTCATCAAAGGTGGGGTCAGTACCTAGGATATGTACCTCAGTCCAGTACGGAATTCCATCACCATCATAATCAGTTTGGGATATATCAAAAAAAACTTCAGCGACCTGTCTTCTTTTATTGTAGTTTTCATCATCATAGCCATTTAGTCTCCCATATCCACTGATATCGCCCTGGTAATCATCACCAATCCAATGACCAGTTGCAATACTATACGTAATTGTTGCATAGTCTGGTTTAGGACGATGAGTAATATCCCAAAGGATATCTTCACCGTGATCACATTTTTCATATAGTCCAAGTTGTATGCTAACAAATTCCTCATAATTTGAAACATTAGCAATAAAAGATATATTTGGATAAACAATATGTGAATCTGGCCAGATAGGGCTTTCAAAGAATTCATCATTTATCCAAACGACAAGATAAAAACCTGGTGGTTTTTCTCTGATAATTGTTTTTGAGCAATGAAAATAATCATCATGAATCTCTAATGATCTAATCGTTTTGATAGTAACGTTGACATGTATATCAACTAAAGGATCATAATTTATAGAACAGTTAGGGTATTGAATTGTATTACCAACTGCACAATACGGATAGAGAATTAAAAATACAATCAACACAACAAAAAATGATAGAATATATGAATTATTTTTAAGCAGGTTTTTCATTATTTCATCCTATACTATCTCGTCTATGCTATCAGATTATTTTTGTAACCTCGCATCTAATTTATATTTTGTGGTGTAAAGATGACATAGGGAGAAATATTTGCATTAAGGGAAATGGGAACTGATTGCCTAGTACCAGCAATATATAATTCGCCCTCTATTCTCAAAACAATATAATCAGGTCTGATCTTTTTTTGTATTGAGCGTAGATAGTGTATGTAGGCAATGGTGATATTTGTTTTCACACACCCTGTATGCTCTGGTAAGGCAATGCATTTTTCCATGATATTTTCACCAAGGAGCGTATAGGTATCTCCATCAAGTCGCAGTACACTACATAACAGATTTTCTGCAATTATTGTGATATTGCTGGGATTATAGAGCTGAAAACCAAAATAGCAATTAATGCCTCTCAAGGTAAATTTAAATTGTGCATCAAGGATGAAATCTATGGTGTTATTGCCAAAAATAAGAGTTTTAATATCAGGAACGCCCATCGACATATCTGATGAAAGAGATATATTTTTATAAAGCCCTGCTATTTTAATTCCTGCTATTCCATCAAGTTTTAAATAGAGAGTATGAGCATCAAGGGCATCAAATAACAGATATCCCTCTGAATATAATGATATTGTTTTTTTAGGTTCTATACTTGTATGTTCAAAAACAAGTGTTCCAACCAATAAATTATCTTCATCAACCACAGATAACATCATTTCTTCAATACTATATGCAAGATCGGTTGGATTATAAATTTGAATCGTGGTAGAAAAAAGTAATCCTTGCTTGTTTATTTCAATAATATCGGCATGCATAGTAATTGATGGCTGCTGTAATTGCTCAAATACTGCATCAAGAGATGTTATGATATAAATTTCAAGGGGTAATGTTTTTTGTAATACACCAAAAAACCGGAATCCCACAACAGCTGTTAATGTATTTTCTAATACGGTTATATCCTCATCTTCTAAGATAAAATTATCAAGTGAATTAAAGGTTTTACTATGTTTTGGCTCAATGATGCCGCCTTGAATCACTATTTGACCAAGCTCTACTCCCGTTTTTGTTTTACTAGTGACTTCAAAGTCATTAATTATAATATCAAAATTATTATCATTCTCAATTATTACTGTTGTCTCAAGAACTACTTCGTTTGCATTAACCTCGGCTATATTGATATAGACCGTAGTTTTAGGGGGTGTAAACACTCGAAAATCTAATAATAAAACACCTGCTATAACGATATTAAATACAATAAGAACCAGTACTATCAGCTTTGTTTTATGAATCATTTATTCATATCCATAGTTTATATAAATAATAGTCTTATATAAATATAAAGCTTTTTCTACATATGCCTAGAAATATAGTAAACTTTATCTTATGTTACCTTTTTCCCCAATGTGAAGGGATTTTATATGATCGCTATAAACTATCTGATACTTAACGCAATAATATTATCTATTCCATTATTACTTTCATTTAAATGGAAATTTTCTTACTACAAATATTACAAACCACTATTTGCATCAATCTGTATCGTTGGTCTTGTCTATATTATTTGGGATGCCATTGTTACAGCAAGAGGAGACTGGTGGTTCAATCCTGAATATCTCACAGGTATCAAAATAGTTGGATTACCCATTGAAGAAATAATGTTTTTTATAACCGTTCCTTATTCCTGCATTTTTATTTATGAGAACCTTGAATATTTCTTACCAGATAAAAAAATCAAATTCAACAAGATATTCTACACAGTGTTAACTATACTTTTTATTGTCTTTGGCCTGGTCTTCTATCATCAGGATTATACTATTCTTGCATTATTTTCTTGTGCTACATTTTTCATTATCGCCCTATGGAAGATGCCTGATATATTACGATCACGAAATTATTGGTTATACATCGTCATTTCAATGGTACCTTTTTTAATCTTTAATTATCTGCTCACTTCACTTCCAATAGTTTTGTACAACGCAAATGCAATCTGGGGTGGAGATGGCATGTGGAATGGACGATTTCTTAGTATACCACTTGAAGACTTTTTTTATAATTTTTCCATGCTTTCATTTTATCTTCTAGCCTATTTGTATTTTAAAAAAAGATGGAATAAAAAAAGAAAAATAATTCTATATGACTAACAGAGGTTTGTTTATGAAAAACGAAAAAATTGTTGTTGTAGGTGCCGGGTTTGGTGGACTTTCAGCTGCAGCTTTATTAGCCCATAAAGGCTATGATGTGAATGTAATTGAGAAAAATGAACAAGTTGGAGGGCGGGCATCAGTTTGGAAAAAAGATGGATTTGTCTTTGATATGGGTCCTTCTTGGTATTTAATGCCAGATGTATTTGAAAATTTTTTCTCACTTTTTAATAAAAAACCAACTGATTATATGGACCTAGTTCGTCTTGATCCTGCCTATCGAGTTTTTTTTAACACAAAGGAGTATTGTGATATTTCAAAAGATTTAGATAAAAACCTTGAACTTTTCGAAAGCTTTGAGCCTGGCGCCAAAGAAAAAATGAAAGACTATCTCAAAAAATCTGAATATGAATATAATATTGCTATGAGGGATTTTATCTACAAAAACTACAAGCATCTAACAGATTTTTTTAAACCCAAACTTATAGTTGAAGGAACAAAACTACATATGTTTGAAAAACTTGATAGTTATGCAAAACGATATTTCCAAAGTGAAAAAATACGTAAGATTTTGGAATATACCATTGTTTTTCTTGGCGGCAGTCCCTATGATAGTCCAGCATTATATTCATTGATGTCACATGTTGATTTTAATCTTGGCGTATGGTTCCCCAAAGGAGGCATGGGAAAACTTGCTGAAGCATTTTATACTCTTGCACAAGAACAGGGCGTATCATTTGTTTTTAATGAACCTGTTGAAAAAATAATTGTAAACAATAGTAAGGTTTCTGGTGTAAAAACAAACAAGAACACCTATGATGCGGATAAGGTTATCGTCAATGCAGATTATTGTTGGGCAGATACTCATTTAGTTGAGAAAAAATATCAATCGTATTCTGATTCATACTGGAAGAAACGAAAAATTGCACCATCAGCGTATCTTCTCTTTTTAGGACTTGATAAACCCATAAAAAACTTTATTCATCACAACCTTTATTTTCATCCACAATGGGATGAACATTTTGATGACATTTTTAAGAACCCTCAATGGCCACAACGATTTTCATACTATGTATCCTGTATTTCAAAAACTGATGAAACAACTGCCCCTAAAAATTGTGAAAATGTCTTTGTCTTAGTACCTGTTGCACCAGGCCTTGAGGACACTGATTTAATTCGAGAGACCTATTTTAACAAAACTATTGATCATATGGAAAAGCTTGCAGGAGAAAATATCAGAGATCATATTATAGTAAAACGAATTTTTGCTCATCATGATTTTTCACAGCGATACAATGCATACAAGGGGACAGCACTTGGATTAGCACATACGTTAAAGCAAACAGCAATCTTTCGTCCACGTCACGAAAGTAAAAAAGTGAAAAACCTGTATTATACCGGTCATTATAATCATCCTGGTATCGGAGTTCCTATGGTTGTTATCTCCTCTCAAATAGTAGCTGAAATGATTTCAAAGAAATAGAATAATCAATAATTATGAATAATTATTTATTTTTTCTTGTTTTTTCTAAGATAATTTTTTAAATACTATTCCCTTATTCGACTTGGTGTTTTATTTGGGGGATTCTAAAAAACCTCATTCATTTCAGAGCAAGCAAATCACAACTGTGCAGGATAGCCAACGTCTTGATTTGTGTCTTTCAGCTGGAAATCTTGCTTGGTGGGAAATGTATCTGCCATCAGGTAAAGTGATATGTAATGAAAACAAGTTAACAATGCTAGGATATTCATCTGATACATGTAAACAAACTGATTATCATTTTTTTATGAATCTTGTACATCCAGATGATTATGAAAAAGTTATGAAAGCTATGAGAGATCATATTGAGGGAAAAAAACCTCTCTATGAAATCGATTATAGAATAAAAACAAAACAGGGAACTTACAAATGGTTTCATGATAGAGGATCTGTTGTCTGGCAAGATGAAGGTACTAATTCTTTGATAGTGAAAGGAGTTGTTTTTGATATCACTGAGTTAAAAAACACTGAAGAAGAATTAAGAGATATTCAAAAAAAATTAGAAGATATTGTATCACAGCGTACAAAAGATTTGCAAAATCAGATACAGCAGAGAAAAAAAGCAGAAGAATATACAAAAAGACATAAGCAATATCTTCGAGATATCATTGATAGTGCGTCAGAAATTATTATTTCGTTTGATATGTTTCATAGGGTCTTGATGTGGAATAAAACAGCTGAGCATCTCACTGGTTTTAAAACTATAGAGGTTTTAAATAGAAGTGTTGGAAAACTATCTGTATTTCAAAATCCAAAAGATTTAGAAGATTATATTAAATTGATATGTTCAAAGGGTGCATCACATATTGAAAATATAAGTTTTATTACAAAAGATAATAATAAAAAAATTATTCGTGGTTCAGGAACAAAAATTCAAGGAGAGAATAACGAATGCATCGGTGCCATGATTATCGGGCGTGATATCACCAAAGAAATGGAAATTCATGGTAAACTATTGGATGGATGTAGTTATCTTATCGCTGAAAAAAATAATAAAAAATCCATTGATTTATTTCTCAATCTTCTCCTTTTAAATAAAAAAGGCCTGTTTATTACTCGTGGCAGTCCTGCTCTTGTGGAAAGTATGATTCCCTCAAGTAAGAATCTTACAACTGTTCTTTTACGATCAGAGTCTGTTAAACATTTCAAATCAATCAATACACTAGAGGATATTGAAAAAGAAATTCGACAGTTTAGTAAAGAGCATAAAAATGGAATTATTCTTTTAGACGGTATTCATTATTTACTTACGAAATTTTCTTTTGATGAGTTTATCACCATGTTTTATACCATTAATGACAGCATTGCCAAACATAAGGCGTTACTGCTTGTTCGTATAGATCCTTCAACAATTGATCCGAATCAATATGCTATTTTAGAAAATGAAATACAAATGCTTCCAAGTAAAAAAATTGAAGGAGTCATAATTGACGATGAAGCATTTAATATGCTTACCTATATTTATGAGCAAAATCAACAAAATGCTACAGTCTCCTTTAAAAAAATCATTTCTAAATTTAAAATTGCCTATATGACCGCGGCAAATAAAATTAAAATGTTGGAAGAAAAAGGACTTCTCATAACAAAAAAAGAGGGAAAATATCGTACTGTATATATAACTAATAACGGCAAAAAAATGCTGCATAAAAGACAAAATGCATAGCCTATTTTTTTGGCGTTGTACTATGATTTTAAATCGTTTTTAATTTTTGTTAGCAATGTTCTTAACATATCCATATATAACCGTTTGATAATCTTTTTATTGAAATGAATAATCATAAAAATCAAGCTTACGAAGTCATTTGTAGAAACATACCACTTTTTTATGAGGTGTAAAACTGCAGCAATTTTTTAATTCTCTATCCTCCTCTCCTCACCAATCTGCATTTTTACACCTCTTTTATTGTAATTAAAAGATTACATGTAAGATTGATTTACTATGATTATTAAAACCAAAAAATATGAAAAGGAGTAATGAAAAAAATGAAAAAAGTAGGAACAATTATGCTGGTAAGTACACTGTTGATAGTATCTATATTTTCAACTATAGGCCTATCAATACAAAATGATGAAATGACTATGAAAGATATGCAACATGATTATCATCAACTCATATCACAAGAAGCTGAGGTAGATGTAGTTATAAATCAGGCTACTGGTTTTGTTGGCTATACTGTTGATATAATCAATGAAGGTGATTCAGTTTTAACTGATGTCTCGTATAAAATGAGAACAAAAGCAGCAATAAGCGGGACAGGTATTTTAATTAAAGAAATTATTCAACAAGGAAGTGTTGATCTAATTAATCCTGGTGAAACAGAAACAATTACATTTCGTCCACTAGACTCACAAAGAAAAAGTCCTATAGGCTTTGGAAATCTCTATATGTATGTAGAGGTATTGTATGATAATATCACCGTTCATCATCAACAACGATCAATGGTATTGTTTTTCTTTATCTTTGGTTTTAAAGATACCTATATTGATATTTCACCTGATGTTGCTTATGAGATGTTTCTTGCTGAAGAATTTGATCTAATCATAGATGTTGTTGGTTTAGATATCTATCAACTTGGCCATCTTCCTGGCGCAGTAAATTATGTATGGGCTAATGGAGAGTTAGAACAGATGATTCCAACCCTTGATGTTGATAAAACATATCTTGTTTATTGTCATACTGATCCCCCTTCAACTTCGGGTGCACAGGCATTGGTTAACGCAGGTATCATGAAAACTTATCGATTAGAGGGAAATTATGGTGCATGGGTTGATGCAGGCTATCCCATAGAAACCTAACCATCTCTTTTTTCTTGTATTTAGTACGTATTTAAGTTGTTTTTTAAACCAAATAAAAATATGTATATATAGATATGGAAATATTAAGGAATAGAGGGAATAATAGTGAAAGATCTTATTCAAACCGCAATTGACAATGGTAATCTTAATATTCTTATTTCAACGGTACAAGAAGTAGGATTAGAAGATGTTTTACGCTCTGATGGCCCCTATACCATGTTTGCTCCAACAGATGAGGCATTTTCAAAATTACCAAAAAAAACGTTAAAGTTTTTACTACAAGATAAGGAGCGTCTTACTGAGATTTTAACATATCATATCATTTATGGTGCAAAAAAATCAAAAGAAGTCATAAAAAATAAACAATCAACTACAATTCACGGACTACGACTGGTATTTGATGGATCTGGATCTGGGACAGTAAACGCAGCTACGTTTTTACACAAAGATATAGAATGTAAAAATGGTGTTATTCATATAATCGACCAGGTATTGATACCTAAGTAGGTCCTATATACAAAAATAATATATATTAAATAAATCATAAAAGGGGATATAAATGATTGAAATAAACAAAAAAATACCACATTTCTGTCTACGAAATCAAAACAAAGAAAAAATATGTGATACTGATCTTATTGGTACTTGGTTAGTATTATATTTTTATCCAAAAGATAATACTCCCGGTTGTACCCTTGAAGCCAGAAATTTTAGCTATTATGAAAAAGAATTTGATTCATTAAATGCTAAAGTGTTGGGTGTAAGTCCTGATTCCTGTGAAAGTCATCAAAAATTTACTCAGAAACACGATCTAACCGTAACATTATTAAGCGATACTGAACACGAAGTATTAAAACAATTTAATGTATGGAAACCAAAAAAATTTATGGGTAAAGAATTTTTAGGTGTCATTCGAACAACATATCTTATCGATCCCAAAGGAATTACACGATATATCTGGAATAATGTCAAAGTTGAAAATCATATACAAGAAGTTCTTGAAAAATTAAAAGAGCTACAACAAGAACCAGGAGATACAAAATGATAAATAAAACGTTTTATTCCATCTTCCAACAGGGAAGCAGAACATATTTTTATAGCAGTTTATTTTTTCCCACAACCGTAAAAAAAGATGTTTTTACTCTCTATGGCTTTGTTAGAAAAGCAGATAATTTTGTAGATAGTATCCCTCAGAATAAAAATGGATTCAAACGATTTAAAGATGCCTATTATCAAGCATTATCTGGA
>JAWOGM010000068.1:0-33719 GCA_046496795.1 Thermoplasmatota archaeon | reverse complement strand
TCAGGTACTTTTGATAATTTATTATAAACATCATGCTCACGAGATGGAGCAGCACTTATAAGTACAAATCCAATAGCCATAACTAACTACCTCTCTTGACCCTTATCTTTTTATGTGATATAAACTTTATTAAAATTAATACAAAAATAATTCGAACCTCCACTCGACAACATCTCCATTTGTAATATGATATTTATCTGCCCCAACAACAGGCGGCATATCTTGGTTGTTAACATAAAATTGCCAATATCTGCCATTATCTCCATTTCTATTTGTATATATCAAATCAATTAAAAACGAATCAAACTGTTCATAATAGGTATACTCAAATGACATCTTGTTTTTTGATGTAACCTTCTCTAAAGCAGAAAAAACTGTTTCCCCATTATCTGCAATAATATTATCCTCAAAAACCCATCCATCACCAATCAAAACTATTCTAATACTTGTTTCATCTGATTGATCAAGCCAGAATTCACTTTTCTGAGGAATTTGAGTAGCGGTCCCAGAAAAAGATAATACAATAAGACTAATAGTGAGTAACACCACAGGTATTTTCTGAATATTTTTAATAGTTAATGGAATTTCAACTGTTTTTTTCTTTGACACATAAACAAGAATAGGTAGAGCAATGACAACAAAAGTAATAACGCCAGAAATAAGATGATATACCATAAAAGGAATCCCTGCAGAAAGCACCATTACAAGAGATTGTACATTATGAGGGTACATAATATACCACCATCCAATATTAGTCCACACATCATATAGCAGCACAAAACCAATGCCACATCCTGCAGCAAAACCAATATTTTTTAATCGAAGTTGATTCAATCTATTCTTAAATCGATCTCGATTGAACACATTAACCAGAGCAATAAGAGCAAAACCTGAATAGGTAAATAACACAATCCTATTCATTTGACTACCTACAAAAATAGAATTACCAAGTAACAAATCACTAAAAACCATACTTAACAGAGGAATTAAAAAAGCAACTGCTGGTTTTAAAAGCATACAACCCAGAAACGTTACCACCATGATTATTTCAAAATTTGGAAACGGCTGCAAACCAAATCCCACCAATATGTACCTACCTAGTGCTCCAATACTTATGAAAACTGCTGCCCATATGAGTTGTACTATATTTACTGACTCTTTTATATTCATGAAATAGTCTCCCACTAACCAGAGAATTAACAACGCGTTATAAAAACTTTGTTTTTTTTTAGTCAATAATAATTCCCTGCAACTGCTCACACATTGATAATATCTTATCCTTTATTTTCAAATTACATTCAATATAAAGAATAATGTTTTCCGTATAAGAGATATCAATGATTCTTGTGTTTTTATAAAGATAAGATACAAAAGTTTGAGAGTCACTATTCATTGGCAATTGTAATTTTAATTTAGCTAGATTGGGAAGATAATCATGAATTGTTTGAAGTAATACAGTAATATTGATTTGTTTTTCTACAGAAATAGGGACAATTTTTTTAGAATCTATTACAGTTTCACAATCAAGAAAAGAAATAAGATCATTTACACATTCTTTACTAATAACATCGATCTTATTTAATGCAATAATAATAGGCGAAGTCACACCCAAACCCAATAGTTCTTCCATAGAGACATGAAGTTTTTTCATAATCATATCTTTTTTTTCACTTCCATCAACGACTAATACCACTACATCAGCAACTTGTATTTCTTCAAGGGTTGAATGAAATGCATCAAGTATCCATGATGGTAGATTCTCAATAAACCCAACAGTATCAGTTAACATCAGTGGGATAGAATTTTTCTTATTATCCTTTGGTATCCTTCGAGTAGTTGTAGAAAGCGTAGAGAATAACTCTCCTTCAACAGTCACATTTTCCCCCGCTAAGAGATTCAAAAGACTACTTTTTCCAGCATTTGTATATCCTGCAAGAGAAACTAGATAAAACCCACTTTTATACCGGGTTTTTCTATGCGTTGCCCTTTCATTTCTGATTTTTTCAAGATCGGATCGGATTTTTTTCATCTGTTTTTTTATCATTTCATAATAATCATCAACCTGATACTCTCCTCCCGCCATAAGTCCAGGATGCTCCCCGGACCGGAAACGATGAATCATCTCTTTGACATAAGGTCGTTCATATTGTAACTGTGCAAGTTTCACTTGCAATCTCGCCTCTTTTAATTTTGCATGTTCTGAAAAAATTTCGAGTATTAAACGAAGTCTATCATACACATTTATAGAAAGTTTTTTTTCAAGATTAAACCACTGGGAAGGTTTTAACTCGCCATTAACAATAATCAGATCAATTTGCTCATCAGATGATTTGATATATTCAACAACCTCGTCAAGTTTACCACACCCAATAAAAAAATTAATATCAGGGATAGATCTCTGCTGGTAATATTCTTTGACAATTTTAAAATTAATAGTTTTTGCCAATTGAACTATCTCAGATATATTAGAATCAAGTGATAAAATAATTGCTTGTTTTAATTCGTCCATTTTTTCTTTAACCATTATAAAAATTGCTCAAATCGTTCCTTTTTTGCCTTACAAATAGGACAAACCTCAGGAGGATTATCCCTCCCGCATAGATAGCCGCAGACTTTACATCTCCAAACAGGTTTTGAAAGAGACAAACTAGCATCACTAGGTGGTTGAGCTGCTTGACTTTGATTTTTTTTATTACTCTTAATCTCACGACGATCTGGAATTGAGCTGATTTTTTGTTTTTTTTCAATCACATCCTTTGAGACATACAACGCACAAAAACAACAACCAAATTCAACTAAATCATCATCACGATAATCACAAGGACAAATAATATCTAAATCCTCAGATTTATTGCCTGATGCAAGACGACATGGACATGCCCAATATCCATACCTTTTCTCATTAACTAACAACCCTTGAATTAATTCCTTTGTAAATTGTTCATCATCATTAAGGAAATAACCAGAAGATTCGGCATCCTTCTTCAATTTTTTATAGAATGTATCAATTTCTTTGTCAGAAACAACTATTTTGTCCTTTATTCTCCCACCGCCTCTCGAATCAAATCTTCCTTAAATCCAACAATACATTCTTCTTCACCAATCACCAGTGTAGGAAAAGATCGTCGAGGATTCCACTTTTTCAATTCATTTAAAAATTCCTCTTTTTCACCTTCTCCCAAAGAATCGATAAAAACATAATCATATTCAACACCAAGTGAATCAAGAAGTTGTTTTGTTTTTTTACACCAAGCACATGTACTTAATGCAAATAACGTAATGGTTTTTTTCTTTATACCAGATACATGTTCAAATCCCATATTATTTCTCCCTACATTACCTATTTTTTATATTGTTTCCTTTTTTAAACCATTTCAAGGTACTATAAAAACGTTGTAGTGCAGTAATATTTCCCATAATTGCAAAATAAATCAACACCCACTCAAGAACTGTAATCTCAAAAGGAAAATCATAAGTAAATCTTAACCAAATATGCTGAACAACAGGTAAGACCATAAGTAACACTAAACGATCAGCTCTGCCTAACAGCCCAGAATAATCTCGTTTACAACCAATAGCCTGCGCTTGCGTCCCCATATAACTAGTAAGCAACACACCTACAATAGCAAGAAGACCAATGCTAGGTCTACACCAGGAACTTAATGCAATACCACCAATTATAAAAACATCAGCATAACGATCAAGAGCATGATCTAAAAAATCTCCACGAAGGGTGGCTTTATCAGTCATTTTAGCTACTTTTCCATCAACAGCATCAAACAATCCATTTAAAAAAACAAAAAAAGCTGCAATAAAAAGGTAATAATTAACTAATTCAAACTCAGCTGAGGAAAAATAAAAAAACGACCCCGAGATGAAAGCAAAAAAAAGAGCAAGCCATGTAAGAACATCAGGATTTATCCTAATAAAATATTGTGCAACAACAGATAATATAGGATCTACACTCTCTCGTTTTCTATCAAGAACCATTATGTATACCGCCATTTCTATAAATCTATCATTGCCTCATCAGACCAATCAATCTTTCCTATATTATACTTTTTTATTGGTTTAAAGTTATGAGAAAAAATCTGGATAATACCATCGCAGACAGATTCAATTGACAAATTACTTGTATCAATTTCAAAAATATGCTTACTATCGTAATATTCAATAGCCTCGCATAGGATAATATCAAGTGCTTCCGCATCAACATTTTCGCGAATCTTTTTTTCACCCCATCCTTTTTTTTCCAGTCTCTTTTTTAGAATCTTAGGGTGACATCTCAATAAGATCACTTTTTCAACAATGTGGAGAAGATGAGTAGCATGTCCTTCGATTATGACTAATTCATTTGAGGAATACTGGTTAGAGAGAAAAATATTTAATTTCTCGATATCCAAAATCTTTGATTTTCTTTTATTATCATATCCATATATAAAACCGTGCTTAAGCGCAAGTTCATTGAGACGGATAACAATAAAGCCTTTCTTTTGTAAACATGTTGATATTGCCGTTTTTCCTGTTCCAGGTGTCCCAGAGAGAGCAACTATCATATTATATCAACTTATGATATTTATAACCATTAAATCCATCACAAAAACAATAATGAAGAGTTTGGAAATCTTTTCTAAATTCATTAATATCTTTCTTAACAGTTTTAACATTTTCTCCTTTAATAAGAACCCGTTCAAAGAAAATTGCAATTTCATCCATCTCTTGTTCTTTCATACCGATTCTTGTTAATTCAGGAGTCCCCAAACGAAGTCCTGAAGGCTGTAAAGGATCATTATCTCCAGGAATAGTGTTCATATTGGTAACAATACCTGCATTAGCTAATTTTTTTGATGCCTCTTTTCCCTGCTTAGGTCCGATTTCAACAAGAATTTGATGAGATTTTGTAAATCCTAATCTCTCTCCAAAAACTTTAAAACCACGTTCATGAAGTGCCTGCGCGCAATGTTTGGCATTTTTAATAGTTTGTTTTGCATATTCTTCACCAAATTCAAGATGTTCTGCAAATGCAATTGCTTTTGCTGCAACATGATGAAGGTGATATGATGATGTAACCCCTGGAAATATTCCAAACCCAAGTTTACGTAAAAATGATTTATCCTTTTCATCTTCGCCTTTATGATCTGAAATAACCATACCGCCTTGTGGCCCAGGAAGGGTTTTATGTGTACTGCCATTCATTACATCTGCTCCTTCTCTCAAAGGATCCTGGAATTGATTGCCTGCAATAAGTCCTAATACATGTGCAGCATCATAGATAAGATAAGCACCAACATCATGAGCTGCCTCAGCAATCTCCTTGATAGGAGAGGGGAATAAAAAAACAGAGCGTCCATTGAGTGCAAGTTTTGGTTTTACTTTTTTAATCAGCTTAACTGCTCCATCAACATCGATATTCATCTCTTCATCATTAAATGGATATGAAACAAGATTAATGCCTCTCACACCGGCTCCACCCCATTTACCAAAAGAGATATGGGCACCATCAGCTAAATCTAACACAGTTGCCGTCTCACCGGGTTTAATTAATGCTTTTAATACACCAATATTCGCAGTAGTACCTGCAGTAGGCCGCACATCAGCATAGTGACAATTGAATAATTTTTTCGCGAGTTCAATAGCTTTTTCTTCAACACGATCAAAAATATCGCATCCCTCATAATACCTATTCCCTGGGGTACCCTCTGCATATCTCCCATGAAAATCAGAAATAAGCATCTCCCGACAAAGAGGAGATAAAACATTTTCACTAGCTATCATTGGAAGAGAATTTGAAAAAAATTCATTATTTTTTTTTGCCTGTTTCCGGATAAATTCTACTTCATCATACCAACTCATTATAATCACAAAGCCTTGAATATGAAAATCTCATAAAAAGGTAATGGAGCACAATCATTTCAAAATTTTCTTTTCTTTAAAAAATTCTAAAGTATCAGATACTTTGATTACATTGGTTTTCTATGTGTCTTTAAATATTCTTTAAAACAGTCCTAATGTCTGCTTTTATTATCAGATTTTTACCAGCCAGCAACAAATTGAACTATGCACAATATTTTATCTTCATTTATAATATCAATTCTTCTCTTAAGGTTTTAGATACTAAGTATCTCCATCGTTTTTTATCCAACAAGATTATTGAATGGACTGTGCTAAAAAGTTAATGTGTAAAAACTTAGAATCACAAAATAGTCCTAGATGATAAGCAAAGAGTATAAGCTTAAAGAAATAACTATTACCTGCATATGCAGATTCATATGCACATACATATGTATCTACAGATAAACCTAATATAATAGCTGATATATTATTAGAGTATACAATTGCATATGCATAATTTGGTAAGGATGGGATAAAATATGGATAGATTATTTTATTTTATGGGAAAAAGGATGCTCATGTGTAGGAGAGACACTGGAGCAATTGGGATTGGTTCATTAATTATTTTTATCTCCATGGTTCTTATTGCTGGTATAGCAGCTTCTATTCTGATACAAACAAGTACAACTCTTGAAATGCAATCATTAAATACCGGATTTCAGACAACAGAATCTGTTGCTAGTGGCATTTTGATTCAAGCAATAGAAGGCTATAACTCATCAGGTGCTATTGTTCGTATGGCAATAGAGATTAAACTTAAAGCCGGATCCCCTCCCATAGATCTAAGTACGACCGTTATTGAGATATCTGACCCAAATACAAAATATGTGTTGGAATATGACTTAAATAATTTTACTTTATCTGAAGATATTGGTGGAAATATATTTAACCAAAATTTTTATCCTTCAGCATCAAAAACTACAAAATATGGCATTATTGTATTATATGATTCTGATGGTTCGGTTACCAGTACTAGCCCAATAATAAATTCCGGTGATCATGTAATTCTTGCCCTTGATGATGTCTTTGGTGGAATAAAACCTCTCACTAGAGTAAATGGTCAGGTCATACCAGAAATAGGGTCTCCAGCAATTATTTTATTTACATCTCCACAAACATATACGGATGCTATAATGGAGCTTCAATAAAAAAATATTTGAAAATAAAGAGACATTTAATTATTTGAAAAATTGACTATATATTTTAGAAATTGATTAATTAACCACTTCTGTTAATTCTCGAGAAGATGTTGTTAATAGCTCCATTCCGTTTTTTGTTATCAATATATCATCCTCAATTCTCACACCACCAAATCTTTCTATATATATCCCTGGTTCGATTGTCAAAATCATATTTTCTTGTAATATAAGATTGCTTTTTTCATTAAGTGTCAAAAAAGCATCATGAACTGCAATTCCTAAGGAGTGCCCGGTAGAATGTATGAATTTCCCTTTAAATTCAGTTGAATCAATATATGATTTTACCCTTTTATGAACTTCTCCTCCAGTTATACCTGGCTGAATCATTTCAAAACCTATTTCTTGAGCTTTTTTAACGGTTTTATAAATTTCTTTTTGTTTTTTATTAGCAGATCCGTAAACAAAAGTTCTTGTGATATCAGAATTGTATTTTTTGACACATGCACCAAAATCAAATAAGGCTAAATCTCCCTCATGTAATTGATTATTTCCATGGGTATAATGAGGTTCTGCTGTATTTGTATTAAACGACGAAATTGTTTCAAAAGCAGGCCTATCTGCCCCATTCTTCATCATTAAATACTCAATTTCTGCTGCTATTTCATATTCATATACGCCTTCAAAAAGAAGCTGAGGAATTTTTTTCATCACCATATCAACAATTTTGCAGGCTTTTCGTATAAGAGAAATTTCAACATTGTCTTTTATTAATCGAGTTTGGGAAATAATTTTTGAGATGTCAATAAATGTTTTATTGCTTATAAACTCTGTTATTCGACAAAATTCATGATGAGAAAGACCTGCATAATTTAAACCAATTGTATTATATGATGATGTAAGTTCCTTAAATTTATTTTGAAATTCCTCTTGTGTTCTATATACATGAAGAATGCCTTGTATTTGTTTAGCGCTTTCAGCTTCAAGTTCAGATACGATAACATCGCTTGAACCATCGGGATAAAGAATGGCAACTGATCCTTCATAAATTCCTTTTGAAAGACCTGTTACATAAAAAAAGTTATCATCGATAAAGGGATGAATAGAATTTTTAATAATAATGCAATCCAAGTTTTGGTTTGAATTATTAAAAATATTTTCAATTCTTTCTTTCATAGAATATCAATCATATTGTTATAAATAAATCTGTCGAAAAAACAATAAAATAAAAAATGAAAAGTAAAAACCTAAGTAAAAAAAAATACTATGGTTTTTCCATTGATGCAAGTAATGATTGTAATTGACTGAGATCCTGCTTAATGTTTTCGACTTCTTTCATTTTTTCTTGTTCAAAATTCTTTAAAATTGTAGGTAGATCTGCAGTGAGTTTATAGAGATGAACTGGTCGGCCTTTCCCTTTTTTCTTTATATCACGTTTTTTTGCCCACCCTCTTCTTCTTAGTTCTTGCATGGCTACACTAACTTCTGGCTGTCTAAGATCAGCTCCCTGTTCTACGTCTGCAGAGCGGCATTCTTCAACCTGAGAAATATAAAGAAGTGTTTTAGCAAGATTTTTAGGCATACCAAGATCAGCGAATAATTGAACCGCTTTGGTATCTTTCTCATCCAATACAAATGATCTTTTTTTCTTCATGTTTTCTCCTCTTTAAATAAATCAATCCTGATGTATTTATAATTTTCTCTTTTTTCAAATACCTGATAAGTTTTCAATATATCAAATATTTATATATTACAGTATTATTTAAATCTTTTTATTTTTAATTTGCTTTCATTTAACATCTGTTTTGCAAGATCATCAGGATAATCTCCAGAAAAGATAATCTCTTTAACACCAGCATTAATTAACATCTTAACACAAACTACACAAGGAGTGTTTGTGCAGTACAATGTTGAACCTTTTATAGAAACGCCAAATACTGCAGCCTGAATAATCGCGTTTTGTTCAGCATGTAAACCTCGACACAATTCATGACGTTCCCCTGAAGGAATGTTCATGTTTTTCCTAAGACATCCAACCTCAGAGCAATGTTGTAGACCTTTTGGAGCGCCATTGTATCCAGTACTTAAGATATGTTTCTCTTTGACAAGAATTGCACCAACATTTCTTCGAATACATGTACTTCTTTTTGATACAATCTCAGCCATTTCCATAAAATATTGATCATACGATGGTCGCTCTCCCATAAAAATCAACCAAGAATAGAAAATGGTCCTTAATAGAATTATGATTTGTGTAAAAAAATCATTTTGGCAATTTGATATCTATTTCATAAAAATCATTAGGGAAAAATGATTTTTTAAAAATTTTTTTTGCATCATTTTCTAAACCATTAGTATTCATATACCGTGGGCTGCTATGAACCAAATAAAGTGATTCAACATTTGCTTTTTTTGCAATTTCGGCTGCCTGTGCTGCAGTTGAATGCCCATAATCAGTCGCAATATATGTAAGTTCTGAATCAAATGTTGCCTCGTGAATTAATACATCTGCATCCTTTGCAAATTCAATCATTTTTTCAGAAGGTTTGGTATCACCTGAAAAAACAACCTTTCTACCTCTACGAGGAGGCCCTAGAACCATGTCCGAGCTAATCACGTGACCATCTTTTAAGGTGACAGACTGTCCTTTCTGAAGTTTACTAAAGAGAGGACCTTCAGGGATGCCAAGCTTCAAAGCTTTTGGTTTATTAAATTTCCCAGGACGAATTTTTTCCTCTAAGCAATATGCCAATGATGGGACATTATGAAGAACTTCTATTACATGAATAGTATACTTTTGAAAATCAAGGATATCGCCCTCCTGTAATTCATGAGCAATTATCTTATATGCTGGTCGAAAATAACCTAATGAAAAAAGCTGTTCAGCAAGTTTTTTCATACCCGGTGGCCCATAGATATTCAATGGTCTATCTCTATCATTTAACTGCATGGTTTGAATAAGACCAGGAAGTCCAAGAAAATGATCACCATGAAAATGAGTTATAAATATTTGAGATATTTGCATATAACTCAGATTTGATTTCTGTAATTGACGTTGTGTTCCCTCACCACAATCAAAAAGAATAATTTCACTTCCACGCTTCACGGCAATGGATGTAACATTTCGTTTTACTGTAGGCCAGCTTCCGCCAGTACCAAGAAAGATGATTTGCATCTGCGTCATAAAAAATGTTGATACTAAAAAGAGGTAAAAGCATTTTGGTTGACCCTACTCGAAAATAAACATGTCAAGTAATAAAGGTTTCATACAAGCCTTTCTGCAAGAATTATACTTTTTTTAAAACAAAAAAATATCGTGTCATACTTCGATGAACTCTGTATTCATAGATATTGATAAGATTAAAGCAATCAGGATCAATAGATACACTTTTATTATCAGATACCCCGATTACCGCAAAACCATTTTTTTTCAACAGAGAAGAAATACCAGTAAACGTCCTCAAGTAGAGAGTTTTAATATCCTCTCCTTTTGTGGTTGTTGATCTTGCGTAAGGAAGATCGGTTACCACTGCATCAACAGGTTTGTCAACATGCTTATTAATATCCCCAATATCAGAGCATATAAGCGTATAGTTTTTTATGGCGTAATGATCAAGAGTGCTTTGACATCCTTGTATCATTTTTTGATCAATATCACTACCGATCACCTGAATGCCTAGAAGACCGGCCTCTAAAAGAATACCGCCAGTACCACAAAAAGGATCTAGCAATCTACCATCAAATGGCACTCGAGACAGATTTACAAGAGATCTAGCAAGTTTTGGATGCAGTGAAATTGGGGAAAAAAAGGGACGAAATTGAACCTTCCGTTTTTCAAACAAAGATCTATCAATTTGATACAATTCTCTTCCTACATAGATACTGTCATCTGTTATAAACGCTCGTATTTTAATATCAGCAGAATGTAAATCAACAACCCTGCCTTTAGTATAAAATTCAGCTATAACAGTGATTATTTCTTTAGAATTTTTTTTATTAGATCTGTTTTTATAAAAAATAGCTAATGATCCGTCTTCATAAATTTGGTATTTTTGCATAGATTCTTTTAAATCCTTTATATAATTTTTACAAGAAAAAAGCAACTCATCTACATAAAAGCTATATGACAACCGTTGAGCTATTTGTTTTATCTTTGCAATATCAGCAGATGTTTTAATAAGAAATATATTCTCATTTTTTTCAAGAATTTCAAAGCTTATACTTTCAGCTTCGCAACAGCAACAAATTTCATCTATTGGAATCGTCGAATGTTCTTTAGATAATTCAAATAATAATCTCATATAAACCTCATTAAGCAATTAGTCAATAAATGCATACTTTAATAAAAATGGTGTGATAAGAGTTGTTACAAGAGTAAGTAGAATAGTAACCAGAAGTATTTGATGAGCAGTAGAGCCAGTTAAAATATTATAGGAAATCGCAGAACTTACAATAATAAGAGCTAGCTCCATTCGCGGGATCATTCCGATACCAACCTGTAAAGATTCTTTATTTGTCATGCCAGATATTTTTGCTCCAATCCCGCATCCAACAATTTTACCAATAATTGCAATAAAAATAATAATTACCGCTATCAAAACAATAGTCGCCAAAGATGATAAATTAAAGATTGTCGTATCAGACCATATACTTGCCCCAATCCATACGAAAAATAAGGGGATGAAAAAACCATATCCAATTGTTTTTACATCCTCAATTAATTTTTTATTTTTTAGGTTATTTCCAATAATCAATCCTGCAAAAAATGCTCCGATGATTCCTGCAACCCCAAGCGACTCTGCAAAAAAACTATACAGTAAAAATAATGCAAGAATAATTGATAAAAAAGCTTTGGGAAGACGTATTTTTTCGCCTAAAAATAAAATTTTATCAAAGATTAACAGTCCAATATATAAAAAAATAACAAAGAAAATTATTACCTTAAGTCCGACATATAAAGGAGTATCTGTCCCCAAAAAAAAGGCAAGTAATACTAAACCAAAAACATCGTCAATTACTGCACTGCCAAGTATAGCTGCACCTGCATCAGTATCCAAAACATGTATATCCATTAACGTTCGGACTGTTATTCCAACAGAGGTTGCAATAAGAATCAACCCAATAATTACGCTTTCATGCATTTGAAAACCAAGTAGTAATGCAGTGCCAATACCAAAGAGCAATGGGACAATAATCCCGCCAGCAGCAACAAGAGATGATGTGCTTCCCATCTTTTTTAGTTTTTTAATGCTTGTTTCCAATCCTGAAATGAATAATAAAAATAAAATACCAAGGTTTGCAAAAACACTAAACTCCATTGATTGATAATCCAAATTAGGTAACGAAAAAGAAAAAGAGAAAAATGATATTGATTGACCATTAAAAAAAACTAATCCAAAAAACCCTAAAATAATGCCTGCTGCAATTTCCCCAATCACTGCTGGTTGTTTTAAAACATCAAAAATATATGCAAAGACTCTTGCAAATATAAGAGCTATTGCAATCAGTAACATAACATTTATTATCGGTAATTCCTCAATCGTAAAAATCAACCTTCTTCATCTGTTATTGGATAATATTGTGTAGCTTCGTAATATTTTCTAATAAGTTGGTTTAATGTCAGTTCACCTATTATTGTTTTACCATCAATGACGGGTAAACGTCGCAATCTATGTTTTGTCATTATCTCCAGAACTTGTTTGATTTTATCATCTTTTTGACAAGTAACAAGACGCATGCACATTATATCATTGGCTGTTCGGGCCGTACCAAAATAGATAGATTTTATGTCAGGCATACCAAAAATATAGGATGGAATATTTTTTGGTGCAAGAATACTTAGAATATCATGCTCAGTGATAACTCCCACAAGTTGTTTTTCTTTTTTATCTTCAACAACCCATATGTGATTTTTTGCCCCTAAAATATTGAGGACATGATCAATAGAATCATCTTTTTCAATTAAAGGAAGATCCCAAATGCGTTTATCCATTAATTGTTTAACCGTTAGATTGTAGAAATCAGGAGTTAGCCGTTTTTTCATATAAGACACATAAGACTAAATAACATATTTAAAAGTAATTCTTTAAAAAATCTTTAAGGTTATTTTCATTTCAAGCCAGATTATGTATTTTCTTTCTTTTTTTGTTTTTTATCAATAACTTTTTTATCAAGTTTAAATTGGAACATATTTTCGCCTATAAACCATTTATCAACAGTAGATTCAGTGGCAGTTCCTGTTAATTTATTTATTTTAAATTTGGCATAATCAGTTCCTGTAAACCATTCATATTCATTTTGTTTTGGTGGAATCAGTTTTTTATTTTCTTTTTTGGTCGCAATAAATTCATTGATTTGTTTTTGTTTATCTTCATTTTTTCGTATTCTAATAATTTCAACATGTGATCCTTTAGAAGTTAAAGCAGGTTTAACCTCCTTTTTTTGTTGCTGACTTGTTTTTAAATTGTTTCTCATTGGCATTGAAGGATAGGGGTTTGTTTGTTTGTGTTCTTTTTTTAGATTAGTATTTTTATCATATTTTCGAGAGAGAAGAAGTGGTTTGTTTTTTCTAAAGTTTACAAAAAGCATTGAAAAAAGGACCATGAGAGCAGCGATAAAAATTGGAGAAATATTAAAAATTGTTGAGATTAAACTGGAAAAGATTGAGTTTTCTGTATGGATTACCCTTATAGTCTTTGATTGTGGAAAATATCCGCTTTTAACAACATTGATCAAAATATCAGAGTCATCATTAACAAGTGGTGCTCTCATATATGCTTTACCATATGTATCTGTTGTTTCAGAGATATAATCATGACTTGAGATATAGGTAATTGCCTCAGGCACCGGATTGTTGTTTTTATCAGTGACTGTTATACAGAAACTTCCTTGCTCTTCAACAGTTTCTCTGTCAAAATTTATAAGTAAATCTCCTTTAGATATTACTACTTGTTTTTCTGAGGAGACATATCCTTGTTTTGACGCTCTGATAATAAATTCATTGTGTTGTTCAAATGATGGTGCCGTAAAGCTAACCCAAGGCATTTCAGGGTTTGTTATATATACTGCTTCAAAAGCGGAAATTGTGATTGTTACATCATATGCAGCAGTAATTTCATTATTTTGTTTTACTACAATATCATATTCTTTGCCTTCTATGAGTATATCTTCTTGTAAAGGTTTCCAGGATGAAGAGTTGGATTCGAACAATAGTATAATGAGCTCATTTTCAGAGTTTGCTGTTACATTATTGATTGCAAGTGTGAGAGTGCTGAGTAGGATTAATAGGAATAATAGAATGAATAGAGTATATGATTGGATATTTTTTTTTCTCATTCTCACCCTCAACAACAGTATGTTATACTCTGTGATTGATAGTATTTAAATTCTTTCGTCTATTATGTCAAAACGAAAAAATAAACAATAGATATACACAATGGTAATCATTCAACTAAAAAATCTTAACTCTCAGCAAGACGTCTTTTCAACTCCATAATAATATCCACAGGAGATGGATCAATATTTCGTAAAACTGCAAGATAACAACTGGTAAAATCCCCAATACTCATAAAATACATCATTTTTGCAAGTCTGCTTTTACCCTTTGCATGAATCTCAATAACATATCCTGCAACACTTTCAAAAAGCAATTTCATAAAATCAAGACGTAATGAAATATTACGTGATTCACCATCTCTGTCTCTAAAAAGAATGCATGAAAACATTTTTGAAACCTCAGGGTCTGCAGACCAACCAACAATATCATTGTGATTACACTCGGAAACAACATCCTCTCTAGCAATTAATTTACTATTTTCATTAATTTGCTGCCGCCATCGTACTGCAATAGGAGCATACGGCCCCCACCCATAGATTTGGGGAATTGTTTCATAAAGATCCTCAGCTAATTGTTTACAATAATTCTTCTCAAAGGGTATAGATTTATTATTTGAATTAATAAAGTCTTGTAATAGTTCGATAGTTTCTTGAATATCAGATTGGATGTCCTGTTTTATTAGATCTAATCGTTTTAAAATCATCAACAAAGGAAAAAGAATTAACATGGTCGCAGCACGTGGTTGCAATCCTGAAGGTAACGATATATGAGTAATCTGTCTACGTTCACACATTTCTTTAAGTTTACCTCCAGATGATATACCAATTATTTTGCATTTCTTTTGATTTGCTAATTTAAAGGAACTTAATGTTTCCTCAGTATTGCCTGAATAGCTAATAAAAATTGCCAATGTATCTTTATTTGCCCATTTAGGTATATCATACTGTCTATTCACATAAACAGGAACATCAAGTTTATCCCGAAATAAGTAACTCACAATATCTCCAGATATTGCTGAAGCACCCATACCAGATATTAAGATATTATCAATTTTAAAAAAACGCTGAATTTCAACTGATTCTGTGATACGGATAGATTCCTTGATATGATTAGGATAATCAGCCAATACATCCAACATGTTTGATTTATCAATTTTCAAAATATTTTTTATATCATTTACCATAATACTACTCAACTCAGCTACTCGATAGATTCTTAAGCAACACTGCATCATTTCCCACGTTCAAAAATATTTCCCTTTATAAATTCCAATGTCAACATTTACCATTACTAAAAAGATTATAAAAATAAGACAATAAAATCATAGCTTGAATGAATTCGGAATATTCAGAAATCATCAAAAATTGCTAAACATGTGAAAGCGAAAAAAAATATTTTACTTACACTATAGTGAAACCTACCGAGAGAATATCAATAACCCTCTTGATTTGAAACCAGATGAACTTATCTATATGGTCAAAGCCACCGAATCTAATCTAATAGGATTAAAACAAGAAAACATTCCTAAATTTCTTTACACTCGGTCAAATTCGTTTTTAGGACATATATTAGATTTATCAAATATTGGACTGATAATAGAAGCAGGTAGCGAAAGGATAACTCTCCCCCATTGTATTTGATGAAGTCCGTTTTATCCAATCACAATAAAATATATTTTCATTAAAAGATTCAAAACGATGGTTACATATACGCCAAGGAAAGTTTTAAATTTAGAAGATGGTATTCAGGGGCTCATCCGCTTATCTAGTATTGTTGTTTTAGATAGGAAAACATTACAAATACAATATATCTATAGAGTAAATGGAGGGATATCATGAAAGTTAAAGATGTTATGTCAAAAGAATTAATTGTAGGATATGCACCTGGAACTATAAGAGATGCGATGAAGATACTAGCAAAACACAATGTTTCAGGAATGCCTGTTCTGAAAAGGGATACCCAACAAGTTATCGGAGTTATCACTAGAAATGATATTTTTAAAAATGCTGATGAAGAACAAATTGCTCTTATTATGAGTTCAAATCCAGTTTTAATTAATAAAGATAAAGATATTTTTGAAGCAGCTAAGTTATTGCATGAGCATCGAATCCATGGGATACCTGTTGTGGATAAACGAAAAAATCTTGTTGGAATAATTAGCCCAAACGACATCCTCAAAGCATTACCTAATCAATATGATGATATCGTTGAAAACTACTATACCTCAAATCTTGTTCCAGTTTATCAAGAAACACCTATTACTATAATAATGGAGATAATCAACGTAACTAACGAAACAGCGTTACCTGTGTTAAATGAAGAGCGGAAACTAGCAGGAATGATCAGTGAAGGTGATTTGTTTAAACTTAGCCATATCAAAGAAAGTGTATCACAAACAGATATTGGCATGGGTGGTGATGAAGATGAATGGACATGGGAAGGAATCCGGGATACCATACGATTACATTATGCAACAACCCAGGTTGATTTACCACCAGTTCCTGCAAAAGAAGTTATGATAAAAGATATTATTAAAGCATATAAAAATGATCCAATATCTGAAATAGCTCGTAAAATGTATAAAAATAATATAAGTCATGTACCTGTTGTAAATTCTGAAAACAGATTAGAAGGAATGGTTACAGATATTGATTTAATGGCATGCACGTTTAAATAATGAGACTCTGTTGCATATTTCCATTTATTAACGGAGATTCAAGGATATGGCTGAAGATATTTATGACAAAGTTATGATGCTTGCTAAAAGGAGAGGATTTATCTATCCCTCATCTGATATCTATGGTGGAATTGCTGGTTTTTATGACTATGGGCCATTAGGGACACAACTCAAACACAATGTCGAAAATCTCTGGAGACATTTTTTTCTTTATCAGGATAATTGTATAGAAATCTCTACACCAACTATTACCTTATATGAAGTTTTAGAAGCTTCAGGACATGTTGAAGAATTTACCGATTTAACTGTTGATTGTCCAACATGTAAACAATCATTTAAAGTTGAAGATATAATTGACAAAAGTATATCTGTTGAAAAAGCTATACACGAAAAAAAGGTTTTTTGTCCTACCTGTAAAAAAAATTTAACAGATGCCCATCCGGTTAACCTTATGTTTTCAACAAGAATTGGCAGTGGAGATGGGAGAAAAGCATTTCTTAGACCAGAGACTGCTCAAGGAATTTTTACAAATTTTCATCTTCTTTACCGATATAATAGAGAAAAATTGCCCTTTGGTGTCATTCAAGTTGGTAAAGGATATCGTAATGAAATTTCCCCCCGACAAGGTACACTTCGGCAACGTGAGTTTTTCATGGCTGAAGCTGAAGTCTTTTTTGATCCAAAAAATAAAACTCATTCTCGTTTTGAAGATGTCAAGCATAACAAAATTTTTTTATATGATAATGAAAAAGAATTTAAAATTAGTTTAGAAAAAGCAGTAGATATTAAAGTCATTAATAATCAAGCACTTGCATATTACATGTATCTTACTCAGGAATTCTTATTTGCTTCAGGTGTGGATACAAACAAATTTCGTTTTAGAAAACATGCTTCAAATGAATTAGCGCATTACGCAACAGAATGCTGGGATGCTGAATTATTTAGTGAACGTTTTGGATGGATTGAATGTGTTGGAATTGCCGATCGGTCAGCATATGATTTAAATTCCCATATCAAATCAACAGGTACTGATATGTATGCTCAACGTAAATTTGATCAGCCAAAGATTATTGAGGAGAAAAAGATTGTAGCAAAAATGAATGTGTTAGGTCCTCGCTTTCAACAACATGCAGGTACAATAAAAGAGTTAATAGAAGCGATAGATCCAACAAAAACAACCGATATTACTGTAAATATAGATGGAAAACAAATTACAATTCCTAATGATTGCTATGAAATAGTGGAAAAAAAAGAAAAAACTGTTGGAGAAAAATTTATTCCACATGTTATTGAACCCTCTTTTGGAATCGATAGAATACTCTACCTAATTCTCGAACATAACTACAGTGAGGATACAAAAAAAGAAGAGGTTTATAGAAAACTGACTTTTTTACCTCAGATTGCACCGTTAAAAGTAGGAGTATTTCCTTTAATAAATGACGAAAAACTAGTTTCTCTTGCACAACAGATTGATTTTTCACTTAGAAAAGGAGGAATAGCATCGTATTATGATGACGGGGGGACGATAGGTCGTCGTTATGCTCGAATGGATGAAATAGGAACACCATTGTGTATAACTGTTGATTTTGATACAGTTAAAGACAATACAGTGACTATTCGAGATAGGGATAGTTCTGAACAAGTTAGAAAAAATATTGATCTTCTTGTAAATTTTTTTAAAGATTTAACTTGCTTTAAATAATATACTTTTCTTGGTACAAAACTTTCTTTAATTTTGTATATATATCTATAATATTTTGGTGTATAGTAGAAAATGTTTACCTTGAGTAGTCTTCTCAGCAGATATTCCTTCATTACATGTTGCGGATATTGTAATTATTATTGGACCTAATCCTACAAATATATCTGTTTCAATGGTTCTTTCTTGGTTGATATCTAGATTCAAGATATTTCCTGAATAATGGTTATCTACGAAATTAAATAATCCCCCTCTTACCGCAATATGCCAATCAATGTTTGTAGCATCTGCTTGACCGTAATTTGCAATCGTGCTTTTTATGCCCATTCCGCCAGTAACATTTATAATAGCAATATCAGGATAATTCGTTGGATTATCATAAAAGGAAATTGTTGGATCTCCAAATAGATTAAGTTGATAGTAACACCACCGTATACAGGAACGATTAATAATAGGAAGATTATCTTCTTTTGATTGCTGATTAGCCCTACTGATCACAGCTATTTCTTTGCCAAACACAGCATTCCAAAATGCCCTATTAAATCGTTGTGAATCACCATCAGTACTATATGACCAGAACCATCCATATCGTGCATTCATAATAACAGCAGCAGCCCCATGAGGAGTTTTCACTGTTAAATGCTCAGCAATACAGTCATAGCCATCAGGATTGTCAAAACCTCCGGCCATGCATCCCTGAGAGTAAATAAAACAATACTTTTCATTTGTCAAATCATAAACATCATTATTATTCATTTTAAGCGAGTAGCCATAATATGCGTGACCAAGATGGTTGATAATATGTACATTTGAATTGATTAAATTCTTTATTTCTGATTTAGGCCAGTTGTTACCAGACCAATCTCTGTCATATAACGTGGTAATACTATAGTTGCTGGTAGGAATTCCAACTGTAGTATAGCCATCATCAGAACATTCATCAATAAGTTGATCAAGATAATTACCTCCCCAGGTTGCCACACCGTAATTACCAAGATACTCACCTGCTAAAACAACTTTTGTAAAATAATCATCTTCTGAATCTTCTGAGATATATGCAATTGTCTTTGATACAAAATTTGAAACGTCATTTAAATTATCAACACAAGCTCGCCCAACAAAAACTTCAGCAAGAAGATCAACATCACCACCATCTTCTCCATCATCAGGCTCCCCCCATTTATCATTCCCATTATAATTGTACGGTCCATCAAGACACGCATAATATAAATCAGAAGGCATATATGTTTCATAGGGTGTGACTCCTTCATCCATACCTAATACCCATAATATTCTTGCGGGAATCACTGAATCGTCACCACCAATCAGAACATACTCAATTCCCCAATCAGCATATGCATCTCTAATATATTCTCTTATATGTTCAGGTGTATCTCCATTAACATCAGTTAATGTCTTGATAATTGTCCGTACTCCCCTATAATTATGAAAATTTTTCAATGGTTCAAAACCATCTTTCAGCTCGTCAGTTGTTAATATTAGAAGATCATAAGAGTCAATAGGGCAATAATTGCTCGTAGGATACATAGCTACCATATCCGGGTTATCAACTCTATCTGAAACAATCTGTCCATCCTGGTTATTTCCACGATAAAACCTATTAAGATTTGTTTCCTGATTAAGAGTTATTACAACGGTGAATTCAGTATAATATTTTAATTCTCCAGATAAAGGTTTATATTGAACAGGAAATAAATTTAACATTAGAATAGAATATCCTCTCAATTTGTATACACCGCTTGTTTCATACAATTTTCCAGGGAATAAATTATTTGAATTATAAAGAGTTGTATTCACAAACAATGGAGAGATGTCATTACGTTGTGAAACAGGAACAATATCACCTGCAGGTTTAAGAAAAAAACCATCTCCCAAATATACCTCATCGCCTGGTAGTACCGTTATAGAGGCAGCTGAAGATTGAGGTGGTAATAAAATAAAACATCCTTTGAGTGGAAGACATGGGTCACCTGGTTCTCCAACAATAAACATATCTGATAAAAAAACCTCATCATATGTCTTATTTTCTATGGTTATTTCATGAATAGTTGGATATTCAAATGAATAGGTTAGTATCATTTGATTTGATGTGGGTCCTGCCTGAGAAGTAATTGACTGAGCAGTAATTAAAGGTATAAATGATAGAGTTAATAAAAAAAATCCTAGACAAATCGCCTTAATAGAAAACAGATATTCTTTTTTTTGTTTCTTCATTTTATCCCTTTATAATCATAGGATAATCATTTATATAATTTGTTTAGTTATAGACCTAGTATCAATTTTAAACTATATTCCTCTATTGGATGAGTAAATAATATTTAAAAAAATTATAAATTGTTAACGACATCTTCGACAATTGTTAGCATTTTATCAATTTCATCTGATGTAATTGGTAATGGTGGACGAAATCGTATTGTTTTCTCACCACATCCAAGAATTATTAATTTCTTTTTGTATGCCTGTTTTCTAAAAGCATCCCGGTAATCAGCTGTAGAGAGATCAAAGGCGCACATTAAACCTCGACCCCTTGTATTACATATTAATTCAGGGTATTTTTCTGAAATTTCCTCAAGTCCTTTCTGCAAATGTTCTCCTTGGATTTTTGCATTTTCTACGAGCCGTTCCTCTTTAATAATTTCAAGATATTTCTTACATCGTACCATGTCAATTAGATTTCCGCCCCATGTTGAATTTATACGACTTGAAGTATGAAACACATTATCTTTTACTTCATCAACTAATTTATTTACCATTATACCACACACTTGTGTTTTTTTACCAAATGCAAGGATATCAGGAACGATATCAAAATGTTCATAGGCCCACATTTTTCCTGTGAGACCAAGACCTGTTTGAACTTCATCCAGCATAAACATCATATCATGTTTCGTACATAGTTTACGAAGAGTGATAAAAAATTCTTTTCTAAAATGATTATCTCCGCCTTCTCCTTGAATAGGTTCAATAATCAGACCTGCAATATCATCAGGATTTTTTTCCACAGCATTTTCTATCTCTAAAACAGCTTGTATCTCGATTTCTTTTACATCTGAAAGATTATCATCATTGATAGGAAATGTTAGTTTTGGATTTATTATCCGTGGCCAGTTAAATTTTGTAAAATATTTCGTTTTATTTAGATTAAAGGTATTTGTTAGCGATAAAGTGTAACCGCTTCTCCCATGAAAAGCATCTTTAAAGTGAATGATCTGTGAACCAAGGGAATCTGATAAACCCTTTTGAATATTTTTTCTGACCTTCCAGTCAAATGCTGTTTTTAATGCGTTTTCAATGGCAAGGGCACCACCACTAATAAAAAAAAGATATGCAAATTCTTTAGGGACAGCATGGTGAACAAAACTGTCAACGAATTCAGCCATCTCAACAGTATAAAGATCAGAGTTGGTTGGGTTATTAACAGCAAGTTCTCCTAGTTCTTTTATAGCTTCAGGTGTAGTAAGTTTGGGATGGTTACATCCAAGTGGAGCTGAGGCGAAAAACGAAAAACCATCTAAAAAATAGGTATCGCTTTTTGAGTCATAAATTTTGCATCCTTTACTTTTTTTTAAATCCAAAACAAGTTCCATTCCATCAGTTAGCATATATTTTGATAACGTTTCATGAACATTTTGTGGTGTGATTGTCATAGTCAATACCTCTTGCACATAAATTGCACATAAAATAGAACTGTGCCTGTTATGGCGGTATCATTCATTCTTATAAAATGATATCGGTAATAAGAATAATATAATTTATAGCAAATCTATAATAAATATAGAGATATCGTGATTTAAGATATTAAATACTAATAGAAAAATGATAATTATTATTTAATAAAAATTTTTATATTATATATTTATAGAAAATAAAACTATTTTTCAAAATGACATTATTGCAGGTAAATCTTAAATACAATTAATTAAAAAATTTATAGACACAACAAGTATAAGTTGGAGTTGATAAATCTGGAAACAATAATAGAATCCGAACTTGAAAATAAATGTATATGTCCAAATTGTGGAGAAGCTATGAAACGTTCTCTTACCGCATCAATTCCCCTCTACGTTTGTCCAAAATGTGGTTGTTCTATTGAGAAAATTGACCAAAACCTTGATGCTGAAACATCATGTCCCAATTGCAATCAACTATTAGATGGCAATGAATGCCCTTATTGTGGCTACGATTTAGGATCAGATTTCGACTGAAAAAAAACTAAGAGAGAGGAGGGGAGGAAAGGAGGAGAAAAATAGATGGGATGCCCCCCTCTCTTAATCAAATAAAAAGATACAATATTATGTAAGATCAATATTGGTGATTTCCTGAAGGGAATCGATATCATTAAGTTTAACCATACTTTCTGATATCGTATACAACACCGTATCGATATAAAGCGATCGTGTTATCGTAGAGGGACCCCAATACCAGTACCAATTCAGTTCTTCCTCATCTGTGATATGGGTAATTCTTCCTTGATAGTCAAACCCATCCTCAACACTTAGTCTATACACATAAGCACCTTGAAACGTGCATTCTCCATAGATTCCTGCAGTATCTCCCTCATATTCAAATTTTATTTCATCACTAATTTCACAGAGTCTGATCGGGATAACAAGAAGTTGTTTGTCTTTATCAAACAAAAATGCTTTATGATCCCAAAGAGCAGGGCTATCTGTCCCTCGATCACCAATGATTATATTTGAAACTTCAACTGGATTTTCAAAATCACTGACATCAAATAATGCGATTTTTAATCCTTGGTACCATGCAAAATTCTCTCTACCAAGTCCTTCAGCAGCTACAGCATCTTTTCCGATGCCTATGATATGGTTTTCATCATAGGGATGCAAGTAATCAGAATAACCAGGTATTTTTAATTCACCAAGAATCTGTGGATTATATGGATCAGAAAGATCTATGGTAAAGAAGGGGTCTATATCTTTAAATGTGACAAGATATGCTTTTGAGCCCATGAATCGAGATGAATATATTCTTTCCCCAGGGGCTATATCTTGGATTGAAGAAACCAGCTTTAAGTTCTCATCTAAAATAAAAACATTATTTGTCGATGAACCAGCCCATATTGAACCAATAGTTGTGGCAATTCTAAAAAATCCATTATATTCATCCATCGAAAATTGATTAAGAATAATACCATCAACCTCGCCTTGAGCAACATAAGAAATATCCAATGCATCAATAGATATCTTATGGAGTATTGTCTTCTGAGTATCTTCTCCAGGTCTAGTTTTTAAAAAATCATAAAAATACGCATAATGAGGATATGCCAAGAATATATTATTACTTGAAACATACATATTTTGAGAGCTGCCAAGCATGAAACTTTTTTGCTGAAACGATCCATCCTGAATATTAACAGATAATATATGAGTCATAGTATCAGAAAAATCTGGAGTGTCAATAATATAGATTTGATCAGGTGGTATCTGCTCAGCATTTCCATCTATGCTTATTTCAGGTTTACAAATAATGATTTCATCATCAATAACTCTAAAAAAATTTGATGAATATTCCGTAATGATCACATATACATAATTATCGATTAAGCGTGAATTAAAATAACTGCCATTAATCCTGATATCTTTTTCTAGTAGAGGATTATATCTATCGTTTATATCATAGATGGTTATGATTGTTTTTGAAGCTCCCCACCATATATCCCTGTATAACATATCGTTATATTGATATGGATCAGAATCATAGAAATTACTAAAAATAACTAAATGATCATCCTTGATAAAGATAGTGATAGGGGATTGATCATCAGGCAATGATATTTTTGAGGCTATGCTAACTTCAGAAGTTGGATAGCCTCTCACAATCACAATATTTGACCCAGATACAATATATAGATATGACCCATCAGTTTTTACAATATCGGGCTCATCAACACCTTCTACTTGTATATTTGTTTCAGAAAAATCAACAGATGAACCACCAATAGAACTTTCACTTGTAGACCCTTTTGAGGAGTCATCCATGAAATTATTTAATTGTTCTGATCTTGGGTAGTATCCATATTGAACAATATTTTGATAACGTTCAAAAAGAAAATCACCAATCTCATCATATGATGAAAAGGTTTTCAGCTCATAAGAATATCCACTTTTAACAGGGGGAGTCAACACAATAGCAGTCAATAGAACAGAAGTTACAATAACGCCTAACAGAAGATATTTTTTCAATTGATTATTTTTCAACATCATACGTCTCACATCGTTATTTTTTCTATTTCAATTATATCAACCAGGATTTATAAACTGTTGTAAAATGTTTGGGAAAAACCAAATAATAGTTTTCTACTATAATCGGTTTAAGTTATACTTAAAAAAGAGAATTTTATTCAACTGAAAGTTTACTTTCGGCATCCTTAAAACCAGATATAAATAATAAAAGTGTCATCTCTTAATAAAATGAAACAATCAAAGCTAATTCGTTCATCAGAAATAAATCAATATCTTTATTGTCCAATGGCATGGTATCTGCAGCGTTGTGGGTACCAACCAGAATCAGTAGTACTTAATGAAGGAGTTAAAAAACATGTTGACCTTGGGGAGAATATTGATACAATACAAACCCAGATAAGACATTCCTATCTTTATGCACTCTTAAGCATTATCCTTTTTGTAATTGTAATAGGTAGTATTTTAGTTGAGGTGATATAATAGATTTAATATTCCTCTTACGATTACTTTTCCTTTTTATTGCTTTTCTATGTTTAATTATTTCACTTCGTTTGTATAGATCTGGGTTAAAAAAGAAAAAACAATTTCGAATACCTCAGGGAAAAATTACATATTCTGATTTAAATAGTCCGGGTAAAGCCTTGTTTTCAAAACGTTATCAATTAACAGGCAAACCAGATTATATCATTAATGAGAAAGGATATTATATCCCAGTGGAGTTAAAATCAGGATCATATAATATTCCTCAAAACAATCATATTTTTCAACTTGCATCATATTGTCATCTTGTTGAAGAAACATTTGGTGGATTAGTCCCCTACGGGCGTCTTATTTACCAAGATTCAGATCATATCATAGCATTTAACCCAAAGATACGTTTTGAGTTGGAATCAATTCTTAAACAGATGAGAAGATCACTTGAAAAAAGTTCAATACAGAGAAACCATAACGATCCAAAAAAATGTCATTCATGTTCAATGAGAGTATACTGTGACATATCTCTTTAATAAACAATAATTGATGAGTTAATAATTATTTTTTATAAAAATTTATATAAATAGTTAATATATTATAGTGTTATTGTTGGGGGATTATATACTATGCAAGATCACTTGCTAAAAAACGATTTGACATTTGAGGATGGAATACTCTTATGTAAACATATTTTTCAATGTGCAATACATAAAACATTAAACGGAGTTCCTGAGGAATGGGATATTTTTTATAAAACTCATGAGACCCTTAAGTCTATTGATAAATTTGAGCAGATAACCAACAACCAACGATTAAACGAAGTATTACACAAACTAAACATTGATGACATCTTCAAAAAAATTTAAAATAACAATGTTTTAATAATGTCTTTATCTTCAGGGCTTTTGAATTATGCGTATTGCTGTTTTATTACGAGAGCGATGTAAACCAAAACGATGTGCTCAAGAATGTATTAAATTCTGTCCCCGGGTACGCGTTGGTGATGAAACAATTGTGATGGGAGATGACGAAAAACCCATAATATCTGAAGAATTATGTGTTGGTTGTGGCATATGTATCAATAAATGTCCCTATGAAGCTATAAAAATCATTGGACTTGCGCAAGAACTTAAAGAAGATCTTGTTCACCAGTTTGGAAAAAATAGATTCCGGTTATATAGACTGCCGATACCAAAAAAAGGAAGTTGTATAGGAATACTTGGACAAAACGGTATAGGAAAAACAACCGCTATTAAAATACTCTCAGGTCAGATGATTCCAAATCTTGGCAAATACCAACAAAAATCATCATGGGACGCTGTCCTGCAGTACTATTCAGGTACTGAGCTCTATGATCATTTTAAATCAGTATCAGAGGATAAGATTACCTGTATTCTTAAACCCCAATATGTTGATAAACTCCCTAAGATAATTAAAGGCAATATTCAGGATATTTTATTAAAAGCAGACAATTCAGGAAATTTTGATACTGTCGTTGATAAACTAGGATTACGCAGTCTTCTTGATAAAAATATAGAAAAAGGATCTATCTCTGGTGGTGAATTGCAACTGGTTTCTATCGCAGCATCACTTGTTAAAGATGTAGATTTATATTTTTTTGATGAACCGACCTCCTATCTTGATATATATCAACGACTTAAAATTGCAAGAATTATACAGGAGCTTTCCAAGGAAAAAAAAGTAATTGTGGTAGAGCATGATATTGCAGTCTTAGATTTTTTATGTGATAATGTCCATATTATGTATGGAACTGAGGGAGCGTATGGTGTAGTCACTTTTCCTAGAAATGTTCGCCATGCCATCAATACCTATCTTTCAGGCTATCTAAAAGAGGAAAACATACGATTCGCAGAAAAGATTGAATTTTTCGATCATCCACCTAAAATAAGACAAGAACTGAATATACTTATCTCCTATGATTGCATGCAAAAAAAATTTAAAGAATTCACCTTAGATATAGAAAAAGGTATTATTAGAAAAGGAGAAATCATAGGAATTGTAGGTCCCAATGCAATTGGAAAAACAACGTTTGTCAAAATGTTAGCAGGAGTAATTGAACCAACACAGGGAACAGTTGATTTTGATTTAAAAATTAGTTACAAACCGCAGTATATATCCCCAGAATTTGATGGATCGGTTCGAGAGTTTTTTGAAAAAACATCTCAATCATTATTTACCTCATCATTTCTTCAAGCAGAGATATATGAACCGCTGCATCTGAAATATTTATTAGACAGACAGCTATCAACGCTATCGGGAGGAGAATTACAACGTGTTTCTATCGCTTCATGCATGGTAAGAGAAGCTGACATCTATCTTATTGATGAACCCTCAGCGTATCTTGATAGTGAGCAACGAATGATTGTTTCACGAATGCTACGACGAGTTATTGAAAAATCTGGAAAATCAGCAATGGTTGTGGATCATGATGTCTATTTTATTGATATGGTTTCCGATGCATTAGTTGTTTTTGATGGAGAATCCGGGAAAAAAGGAAGAGCGAGAGGACCATTTAGTCTTCATGAAGGGATGAATCTCTTTCTCAAAGATGTAGATATTACATTTCGCCGAGACGAGGATACTCATCGGCCGCGGGTCAACAAAACTGATTCATATATTGACCGGCAACAAAAACAAAGCGGCGAATATTACTATCAACTGTAACACATGAGTATTCGTCTTTTTTCCACAAACTAGATAAAATCCAAATCTTTTTGCACGTATATGCTTGAAATAATTGAAACAGCACTACTACTCATATTATCGTTTCTCCCTCCACTTATATACATGGTTTGGATACGAAATACAGAAAAATATAATAGAGAACGATGGAAACCTATAATATTATGTTTTTTTTGGGGCGCTAGTATTGCAGTTATCGCTGCAATTGTATTAGAATTCATCCTTGGATACTCATTAGCAATATCAATAGAGAATGCAGAAATGATTCCTTTTCTCACCGTAGTTATTGTTGCACCAGTTGTAGAAGAATTCACCAAACCTTTAGCGTTACGACTAAAATCGGTTAAAAAAGAAATTGATGAACTTGAAGATGGTCTAATTTACGGTGCTGTAGCCGGTCTGGGGTTTTCAGCGACAGAAAACCTTTTTTATGGTAAAAGTTTTTTAGCAGAAGGATTTCTATTTTTTCTTATTTTAATTACGTTACGAAGCATTGGCGCTTGTCTATTACATGCCTCAGCTACTGCATGGACCGGGTATGGATATGGTAAAACACTTTTGAAAAAAACTTCATTGATTAGAGTTATGCCTTATTTTCTATTAGCAATCTTTTTACATGCATTTTATAATTTTCTTTTAAGCTTTAATCAATTAGGGGCATTGGTGGGGCTTATCGCATCATTTGGTTTTGTATTTATATCAATTAAAATTGTCCGCAGGAAAATACGCATACTTGATTTAAAAAACAGATAATTACCAACCATTGCATTTATCTTTTTACTAATAAGTTGGTTTACGGTTTGAATTGTGCATCAAATAGCATATTTGAGATGATTGTTTTGTTGAATGTTTCTCAGACTCAAAATTTTTTTATTGTTGATTCTCTGAATGGTTAGCCGGATAGTGATTATAACAAAAAAATTTCTTTTGTGATTATAGTTACATAATATTTTTATATAAACCTAAATATATCAACACTGGTGGTTTATATAAAAAAATATTGGCAGTAGGAATATTTTTTTGCCTTGGTTTGTTGATCATGACATCAATACATTCTGTAGTTCATGCAAAGTTAATACAGAACCAAACACAGGAGCAATATGATCACGATACAATTCTCATTGAAAAAATGAATTTTTTATATGTAAGACATCCGATTCTTTTTCGAATTATTGTGCCTTTTTTATTTTTTCGAGGTAGTATCGCATTTTTCATCTTAGGTAATAGTATGAAAGCTGAAAGAAAGTATCATAATGATCCATTTTTCGACATTACAATAACACGCCCCTTACTATTTCTCTTTGGATTAGTTATGCTCTTAAGATTTATCATTAGGGCTGGTTTTTGGATGACATTATCTCAAATTTTTGGATGGAGATGGGAGGAGGCTGTTCTAAATTGATAAAAAAAATCGTATTTAGCGCTACTTTTATTGGTGCAATTCTCATTATACTAAATCTCTATCCCTGCACAGTGCAGGCATATGATCAGCATTCAAGCAAATTTCTATCGCTTCAAGCTACTGCAGAGGAAGATATAGAACCCCATATCGATTCTTCCATTTACTTGACACGGCTGCACATTCCTATGCTTAGAAAAACTATAAGGCAATTACAAGACAAACCACAGTATCAATTTTTACAAGAACTCATTGATATGATTGAATGTAAAGGAAAAGTTACTAGTGAAGATATAAAACATGTGGTGATAAATGATCATTCAGAAATTGTCGCGATTCATCATATGCAGCCATTGTATGCAGATGGGATTGGTACTGCGGGATGTTTTCCTTTGATGATACTAAAATCACTTTTTGGGATTTTTTTTATGCGTCTGCCTTGGCTTATTCCAACATTAATGTTATGGGCGGGCGATGCAAAGGTCACCATTGGCTCTTGGTATTACGATTCTTCAAACCATACCCATGGGCTTGTTATAGGTTATGTTGGCTATGCTCATCCTCTTCTTGAGGGACCATTATATAATCTAGAGTTTAGTTTCCTGTTTAAAGGGTATGGATTTTTAATTTTGGTCTTTGAGTAGGATTATTAAGGTGATAACTTCAGTATTAAAATGGAATTTTTTCATTGAGATGTAACAACAGAAGACTTATGGATTATTGAATAGTTTTAGAAATAAACAAAGATTTTTAATATTTTAAAAATATATTTAAATTGTTTCTAAAAACTATTGATATAAATAGTATCAAAGAATTTTCTATGACACTAGTTTCGTATTTATGTTCCATATCGCATACTTTTTTCTACAAGCTGCACCAGCACATCATATGCCTTAGAAGAGTCTTTTTTATTGAGAATAAACGTTAGCTCAGTATTGGTAGAGACAATCTCGTAGATATTAATATTGTTCCAGCAGAGAACTCGAACAACATTATAAATCACCCCTGGTGCATGAAGAAAATCTGAAGAAAAGGTCAAAGTTAGAGAGACAAGGTTTTTTTCGATATTAAAAATTTTTTCACCCTTGAAAATATCAAGCATTTTATCTAGATACCGCTCATTGCTTACGATAACCACTTCATGGCGGCCTTGAATAACATTTAGAATATCTCCTTTTTCAAAGTCAACCACATTGTATAGAGATTTGATTTTATTGAAAAATGTTGGTGAACGAAGTAATGCAATATCACAGATGTCTGTTTTCAGAATGATTTCTGATGAGTAATCAAATGTTATTTCTTTATGTGTTTTTTGTATCTCTTCACTATATCTTCGCAGTGCCATGACAATTGCATGGGTGTTAACTTTTTTACCCAGTTCCTCTTCTACTATTGGTTTAAGTTGGATAGCTAATGCGACATTTGATATGATCCCTTTTCTAAGTGGCTCTAAAATAAATATCTTATCATTAATGATTTTCTGAATAGTTTGGCTGATAGTGACCATAATAAAATCCTCTTTTGTGACTATAATCACGTAATTTATTTATATACATAATCGTTATATTTTCCATGTAGAGGGAAGGAAAATGATGAAAAAAAATGTAAGAGTGAAAAAGTACATTCCAGCGATATTTTTTGTTTTATTGTTACTAGGCACAATCCTAATACCAGGAATAAATGCAGAAATAGCCAATAATTCCGAATTTATAGAGATTACCACTTCTTTTAATGGATTAGAAGGGGGTAAACAACATTCAGTAAAACTTACAAAAGATGAACATAACAGATTAAATATAATATTTGATGAAATCAATTTGAAATTGAAAAATGCCAAATCAATGGAAGAAGCAAAATCAATTTTTAATGATGCAATACTCCAATTGGATGAATTGAATTTAATCCCTGAGAAATTAGGGGTGAAGAAGACACAAGAATTAGTAACTGGTAAATTCCTTAATTCTAATAAACTAAATAAATATTTATTAAATACTATAAAATCAGAAACAGAAACGAATGATACTGAAAGTAATCGACTATGTTTAATAGCAGGCGAATCTACTGAAGAATATCCTATTACCTGGTTTCATTCTTTTAGGTTTAGATTTATATATACTTTAGCAATTTTTAAATTATTACTTGGATATAGATTAAATAGACCTGCCCTTATGGATAGAGCAGCGGTTCGGATAATAATTCTTTCATTAATTTTTTATTTAAGATTGTATGTTTACCCATTAAATTCTCAATATTCGAATATCTTTATCGACCCTTTTTTCCAGTTACCTATAATGATGGGAGGTTGGATAAATTATGGAATTAGACTTGGGGATGTCTATTCACCTTCACAAGGTTGGGTTACCAGTTATGGCAGGGATGGTCTAAAAAATTGGTCTGGAAATTTATATGGGCAGTTGATAAATCTTTTAAATTTTCCAGTTGTTTTGTGGCCAGGCATAGTTAGCTTTGTGGGAGTATCAGGATTCTTTGGTCTAATGTTTGATTATTTACATCCAGATCCTGAGGTAATATATCCAAGAAAGTATATTGGTTTTTCATTAAAAGTAAAATTAGGAAATGAACCGCCACTGCCACTATGATTAAAAAATTATATTACTAAGAAACTAAGAATTGTTTCTTTTTTCCTTCCTCATACATAATCAACCTTGCAATAGTCTAGAAATTAAGCTATATTCCTCAACGATTTTTGGATATGAGTATACATTGCGTTATGTTCTTCAAACGGAAAATGTCAATATGCGTACTTTTAATAATAAAATGGTGATAGTGACCATAATAAAATCCTCTTTTGTGCCTATAATCACGTAATTTATTTATATACATAATTGTTATATTTTCCATGTAGAGGAAAGGAAAAATGATGAAAAAGGGTATGATATGGAAGGGGCTAGTGGTTGGAATAATACTTTTGTCTATTTTACCGACATGTATTCCTATTTTAGCAAGCGAAAACACATTTTCTTCTGAAATTCCAAACCAGGGCGTTCAAACCTTCAAAGATTATCCTTATAATAATTCTTCATTTTTTGTTTGGTGGAGGGGTTTGAGAGTAATTAGAATAAAGCCGTATTTTTCTAATATGAATTATTTCCGTACTTGGAAATTTCATATTAGTTTCATAATAAAAAATGGCATGTATTCTTCAAAAATAGATAATTATGGTGTAAGTGCAACGATGGAAAGAATACGGACCGGTGAGAAATGGGTCAGTAAAACATTCCATGGTGAACTAATTAATTGGGAAACAGGAGACACAAACGTCCTAAAAGTTTTTTCAATTTCTGACAATTTATTAACATTCTTTGTTCCAGGTCTATACAAACTTGATTTCACTCTAAGCTATCATAAGCATGGAGATCCAATTCCACAATGGACAACAATAACGTACAATAAAACTATTCTCATTAGTATGCCCTTTGTATTTCCAAAAACTGTATCTTCGTTAGGTACTTTAGGTTATAATTAAATGATAGGGGAGAGTAAGTTATGAAAAAATGTTTTACAGTTGGTATAATTCTTTTATTGCTGACGATTGGTTTTACGCCAATCCTTAATGCAAATATCAATGCAACTACACAGACAACAGAAGAAGTTCCAATAACTATTCTTGTCTACAAGGGAGATGGAACTGTTGAAAGAATTGATTTTTTGATGTCAGCTGAACAAGCAGATAAGTTCCGTGAAGAAATGGAAAACGCCCAAGATTTAGAGACAAGACTATCTATTTCTATTTACAAGAAATATAATCTCATATCCGATGAGATAACTGTTGATTGGCTTCAGCAAGGGATGCAAGAAAGAGCACAGAGAAATGGGATTGACACAAAATAGGTTAATGTCTTTGTTTGGAGAGAATCAATCGTTATTATTGCCCTTTGTTCGTAGAAACTTATTTTGCCTTGTAAGTGGAGTTGGAATTTTATGGGGTGGTGTCTGCTTCCCCCCAATAGGAATTACGGGTAGAGTTCGTCACATTGGTTTGTTTATTTATATCGCTGGATATTTACGTCGTTTTGAAACAATTGGATTATTGGGATATAGTTATCTTTGAACATCCAATCCCAGTGTAACGGTTAAATTATAAGAATGAGCAGAATCCAGAAATTCATCAGCAGTATAATTTTCGGATTCCGTACTCCAGGTTCTACAAGAGTTTGC
>JAWOGM010000025.1:0-14113 GCA_046496795.1 Thermoplasmatota archaeon | reverse complement strand
ACATACTTCTCCAACAATTGCCGAAGTTTCACAGCTGCTGTTTCTTCGTTGTTTGTCGTCATTTAGGTTACCTCCAATATATCATAGGTCTTCATAGGTATTTATAGTTTTTGTTACCAATCATTTCCAGTACTCCCTTCTATGATATTCCAAATGACATTCATGACAAAGTAAAATAACATCATGCTCCTTTCTTAGCTCATATTTAATTTTATACAATTGTTGCCATCCACCGATTGAATGACTGTTACCGTTTCCACCTTTATGATGAAATTCGAGATCATAGGGATAACCACAACGGTAACACCGTTTCCCCAAACGATTAATAAGATTTTGACGGAATTGTCTATGATATGTTATTGAGGTCATTCCTCACGCTCCTTTCTCTTGTCTAACCATCTCCTGATTCTCCGATATCCCGCACCCTGCCAATGCGGAACGAGGACAGTCAAACAAATCCATGACAGGATGGTCCCCAAGACCCCTCCAATTATAAATTCGGGCCAGCTCATCACTCCTCACGCTCCTCATCTTTTGAAATTAAAAGAAATAGAAAAAGGTTTATCCCGCATCTCCAATTTATGAAAACATGGGAGGAAACCCAAAAGAGGATACGAGGATGGGTGAGAACAAACATAAAATACCCTCTTTTTTCACTTGGAGATCACGGGATTATCTCAATTTCATACTTTCGTTCAAACGATTTTCCAATTCCTTTTATCTTGAGCTTCTTATCTTTAAGCTCTTGATAATGGATGGTCAATAGCTTCTTTAGTCTCTTGCTTGAGAAATCTATCTGGAGTAGTTTACCATCCTCCGTTTCTCCAATCATTGAATGGTATTCTCCATGCTTTCCTTCCTGAGAGTCGATCTTCCGAAAGAGGATAAAAACACCATCCTCATTTATTTCTCCGGCAGATACCCTTTCCGCTTCCACTTCATCGGTGGAAAATTTAGTCTGGTAGTCCGACATATTTTTTCACCTTTCCTGGGAGATAAAGGAATTTCGGAAAGCGTGGGTTTTTCACCCATTAAGGAAATAACTGACCGAATTGTAGTAGACCAGTACTTTCCATCGCCCAATTTCCGTTCCTTTTCTCCATAACCTATATATCTCTATGAGTATTTATAGTTTATGCCCATATTTCCAAAGGTCTAATTCGTTTGTCTATTTCTACCGTTCCCTTTTTGTATTCTTTGGTTACCCTGATCTCATAGGGTTCTATCAACTGATAATCCAAATGCTGTTTTTTGAAAGCGGTTTTGAATCTCTCCCATCTTTGCTGCTCAAAGATAAATTCTGAATCGGTTTCATCTTTTAGAACAGCATTGGATTTGATACCCTTACACTTTCTCTGTTCATTGAAAATGTAATGCTTCGGTGCATAGATCGAAACCGTTCCCTGATCTTCAAGCTTCAGTTTTCCTAATTTGGTGTCATTGATCACTGAGATCAGGTTATTATATCCGTTTTTATTGACAAATAATGAATCGGTATCACAATAAAATACATTTTCTCTTTTGGCTTGAAGTATGTATTTGACCAATAACATTCTGGAATAAGCGGTAATGAAAGCTGGAATTGCAACAAAAGCATCTTTTGAGTTATTTCCTTTATTTATGATTTTGTAAACCTTTTTTCCGAATTGTACCACCTCAAATGATTTTGATTCAAATCCTAAAAAGTGTCCATGATGGGAAATTTCTGAAGTATCCGATTCTGCTACTAGTTTTTGTTCTATGTTCTTTTGCCCCCATTTGCCATATTGAGAGTTTAAGATCAGCTTGCAAAAATATTCTCTTACTTTATCTCCATCTTTTTTATAATTCATTCTTTGTGAATAGAAAAAATCAACAAATTCAGAAAAGACATTTCTTTTTTCATAGATCGCTAACTCGTGAATTTCTTCCAAAATTCCATACTGTTCCACAAATTCAATTTCAGGGGAAGTTAAAACGGTGGTGAATCTTCCCGATAAGAATACGTTTTTTTCTTCATTATTAATTTCCGCTTTTTGCAGAATGTAGGAATATTCTTCAGGAATATAAATAGTGCATCTTGCAATAACAAGATATTCTTTTTTATGCTGATGGTATAATTTTAAAAGTTTTCCCGATGAATTTCTCTCCCAAAAAAGTAATTTAACCGGAAGATCATAGTTTTTCATAATATAAGGGTACATTGAGTTAATATCTAATTTGTAAACGGTTTCATCTATATCTCCAACCTGAAAACAATCTGTAATTCCACCACCGTATGCTTCTCGTTCTAACTCAATGGTCTTTTTCCAATCATGTATTATGATTGGATTGTTAGCATCATAGAATTTATGACGAAATATATTAAGGGATAAGGATGCTGATGTAGGCATTAATTTAGATAATTCATATTCTTCTAAAAAGGAGATCATTTCTTTGATGAAATGGAATATAATGTTAACATCATTCTGGCAATATCTTAATAACTCTTGCTCGGAGACATTATCAAAATCAATTTCCATCTTAGGGATACCTACACATTCACCTAATTCTTTCAATGAGCTTGGAACATAATTCAAAGTGTCCCATATATTGAGATAATGCTTGACTCCATCAACGATCTTTTTATAGGTGATAATAAAGGTTCTTCCACTGATAAACCATCTAGACAAATCCCAATCCTTTAACATCAATTCATTGAATCCGTTCAATATCCTGAAATCGTAATCAGTATTATGGGCAAAGAATATTAGGTTATTATCATATTCAAATTTTGATTCTACCCAATTCCAGAAATCTGAGGTTGAAAAGAAATCCTTTCTTTCGATGACATTTTTATCTCTTTTCCAGTATATCGCACAACACAATCTAAAAGTTTGCCTTTCTCCTTTTTCCAAAAATTCTCTATATGCTTCAGTGTCTACAAAGATGAAAGAGTTTTGCATCTTGAGATCGTCATTCTTCCTGAATTTATGAAAATTATGTTGCATAAATACCTCTTATTTGGCGTTTAAATTCAGGGTCAATGTATTTTGCATATTCTTTAGGTTTTGAATAAGTAACTACAAAATCTTTTTTATCATATCCATAGGAAATGCCTATTTTTCTAAACTGTTTTTCAAAACTTGATTTGCTATCAAAACGAATGTAGTATCTTTCTCTTGTTCTTTTGTGGATAAGTGTGGCGATTCTATATTTATCCAAAGGTATTGCTGGAATTTTAACAATTGGCTTTCTATAACGGATTGGAATGGCCCGTTCCTTGATCTCCTTTGACGGTGCAGGTATTTTTCTTTTTTCCCTGATGATTGCTAAAGTATCCTTTTTTCTCATTCCATACTTTGTGCCTTTGAAATGCTCATAGATACTCGATCTGGTCATTTGCGGATTTACTGAAGCAAACGACTTGATATGCTTGATTTTTTCAGCTTTAGAAACCAATCAATACACCTAGTAGATACTATATGGTGATGGTGTTTAATTAGTCTTACTGTTAAGATATTTGAGAATGTTAATAATCATTCATCATTGAGAATTCTTTCGATTACGGAGTAATAAGGTTCTTGAGACACTAGCTTCTTTTTTTCCAGCTTCTCTAACAGTACCTTCGGTATCCATATCGTAGTATATTTTGAAATGATAATTTCGTCATTCTCGATTTCTTTCATGGTTACTATAAAGACCTATGAGATATAAATACTTATTGTCCACTACCTCTAGCTTGAACCGCCTTCAATCGATTATAGATATATTCGGAATATCTTTTAGAAATACTTCTTTTAAGGCAAAAGTCGTTGACTATCGGTCTAGTAGGATTTGGGTATTCGGTCAGTAGCTCGTTGACGAGATCATCAATATATCTACTTAATTCTTCAGTATCGTCATTGATGTTGTATTCCATTTCCTTATCTATTGGGTTAATTTTTTCAAAGGTATCATATATATCATAAATTTTCTTTGCTTTATTCTCAGGGAGATAGAAGATAATAGGCTTAACATTTCTCCATGTATTTTTTACCATCATATAGCGATAACCATTTTGTACGGCTTCAGCCAGTATGAAATAATCAGCCATTTCCCGAAATCGAATATCTACCGTTGATATCATTTGAAGGGTCAATAGAAAATCCAATTCCCTCTTTCGACTTTGAAACAATATGTAGGAGAGATAACGATTCAATTCTCTCATGCTAACCCTGGACTCAAGCCAGGTATAAGCTTCATCAATGATGATAAGCGATCTTTCGTTTAATTGGTTAAGGTGAATGGGCTTAAGGTGATTGTAATTTTCAATTTCTATTTTATAATTGGCATATACTGAACCGTCAAATTTTGTCGCAAAATATGTTGCTAGTAGTGTTTTTCCACTTCCAAAATCACCATGTATTATTGAGAGACTCATTTTACATCTTCTCCGGCAGCATTCCCTAACAATCTATCCGCAAAACCTCTTGATTCTCCTTTGAGGCCTTCGGTAATTGCACTGATGATCTCCGTTCTCGATTTTCGATCAAATGATACCATGTTCTTCCTGTAAAAAAGAACAAAGGCATTGACAAGTTTGGAAGATTTTGTTAATTTCTCTATTTCTAGCCACATTCCCAATATCTCCAATCTCGTTAAATTTATTGGCTTATGAATTTCAGTTTTAAGCTCGATGTTGGTATCATCCAGTAGCTTGTTTAATATTTTTTCTAAGGAATCATCTTCCCTAACATATAATTCATCGAGTATATTGGACATTTCAAACACCACTTAGAGTTTCATTGATCTCAAAGTTTACTTTTTCTCCGGTCATTGGGCAATATTTCGGATAAGCTAAATTTTTCCAATCTAAAGCCATAGTTTCATACTGAAGATAACAAAATCTTTCACATTCCGCACAATTCAATCGTATTACCCTAGCCATGAGATCACCAATCCAGTATCTCCGTTTTCTACCGGAAATGGTAGAAATTGACCAATAATGTAGCCGACTGCAAGACCTAGACAGATATAAATTATCATTTGCATTATGGTAATTCCTAAGGTTGAACCCTTTTCCAATCCTGAAACAAGCTGTTTTCCTATGGATTGTCTGACCACAAGATCAATGAGACTGGTTGAAACATTCATTTGTGATTTTCCTAGGGGCAATTGCCCTTCGTCAACATCAACGAGAAATATATATTGATTCTTGAAACGATAAGCACATTTTGAAGTATCAATAGGATAGCTTTTTTTCCTGTATTCTACCGTTTCACTGTTCGGTTTGATAATTCTTTGCCCAATAAATGTAGGACTGTCATTTATCCTTTTGAGAAATCTAACTTTGTACTTGTCTTTTAATAATGCCATAATAGGTTATAGGTCATTACAGATATAAATAGGTTATTAAATAAAATAATAAAATTATTAAAAGGGTTTATCGAAAGGGTTTAAGCACCTCTCCATTTCGGGAGGAAATATAACGCAACAGCAATTATAGCCAGTACGGGAACGAGAACGGTGACTACCGTAACCACGGTAGCATCAACACCAGTCCAGGTAGCCTCACCTATTTCGATAAGTGCCATTGGCACGAGAATTGCCACGACAAAAAGACCGATAGCAATTCCGATTACCTTACTCATTATTCCGGTGTCCATTCTCAATCACCTCCTTTCATTCTGGGAAGGAAATACATGGCTATGGCAATTGCAGCTAGCACGGGCAACAGAATATACAGCATGGTTTGCACCGAGCTTTCGATACCCGATGCGTTAACATCGGTTTCTGTTCCAGCCAACTCAACCAGAGCCAACGGGAGCAGAATGGCTACAACAAATAGGCCAATTGCTATTCCGATAACTTTCCCCATTATATCGGATACCATGAATTATTATATGTACATTATATTATTAATAACTTTTGATGAAGTTAATACCACATTATTAATAATTATTCATAAGGCTATCACAATAACTAAATATGTGTATAAACATATAGTTACCTATGAAAGATAAGAAACCGAAACTTTGGATGCCAGTAGTGAGTATTGTTATCGCTTCAATGTTATTGATTGGTTTTGTCATGATGTTACCAGGTAATCCTACTACTCCGGTAACAGGCGTTGATGCTCAAAAATCAACACCGACTTGGGGAACAAATTTAGAGATTAAATCTGTTGTTTTTAATTCTCCAATTACTCCGTTAATGTCATGGTCTGATGCTGCTGATGACTGGACGCAAACAAAAGCTATTCCCAAAGATTCAGCTTTGACCAGATCATATGTTGACGTCCGATATAATGATCCATATTTCGAATTGGCATGGAATACTGACCTCAGAATTTCAATCATAATCACCGCTCCTGATGATTCAACTTATACCATTGGATATGTTGCTGGTGGCTTTGATGCCAATATTACAGCATTGGGTATATCATATCATTACTATGGAACGAATATTCACCTAATTCAATTTGATTGTGAAGGGGATACCGATTATATCTTCAATCAGGAAGGTATTTACACAATTCAGGTAATACTAGAAGCATATACCGATAAGTAAGGAGGCCAATAATGGCCTCTTTTAACATCACTAAACATTTGATCTTTGTGATGGTATTAGCCATAGGCTTTCTTTTTATTTCTGCTGTTGCCAGTGGTGCATCATGGAAAACTGGACAATCGTTCAACGGAGAAATAAAAACACCGCATTGGCAAATTGGGCAAGAGTTTGAAAATAATATTCATGTCAAAGGATGGATAGTAGGGCAATATTTTAATGGTAATATCAATTCATATACCGTTGACCCAGACCCTGAACCCGAATGGAAAATTGCCCAAAGTTTTGATGCATCGATAAATACAGGCGATGAAATCACCATAGGAAGTGGCCCAACAAAGGATGAAGGTTTGTGGATAACTCCAATTTATGCATACGATAGCGATCATAGATATTCATATACAACTCATAATGAGCGAAGCCATGTTTGGTACGGCTTCGGTTTCGATATTCCGTATTATCTGAATGAAACAAATGTCTTACTCAGAGTAGATGCAGCCAATGCTTTATTTGCAAATACCTATGATATTGAAATAAGAGTTAGTGGGAATGGTGGCCTTTCATGGTCTGAACCCTTTGAATTGAATGTAACCAATTCCAGGGTTTCATACTGGCTTAATATCAGTGAAAGTTTTGAATGGAATGGGTTAATGCTTTCTGGTGATAATCTAAGGGTAAAAGCCACATCAATAGATCGAGATACTGGACAACTAAGGATATATTTTATTTCAATGCTAATAGCATATACTACTGATCCAAATTGGCAAGAAGTACAAACATTTGAAAATCAAGTGATTATTGAACGGTGGGCAATTGCTCAAGAATTTACCAATAATATCAACTCCTTTATTGCTTATGCCGGATCACCGATGGGATATGGGATAAAAACCATATCTGATGGGCCAACTTTTTATGATAAGAATAGACACTGGATTTTTTATATCAATGGGACTAATACACTGGTGTTTATATCAAGTACAAATGGTGTTGTATTTAGTAGTGAAATTGGAATAGCGGACGCAACACAGTATGGAATTTATTATGATGGAGAACAAGTACATCTTGCATGGTATTATGGAGGCAATATTTCATATCGTTGTGGAATTCCTCAAACTGACGGTTCTGTTAGTTGGGTGGAAGGTATACAACAGGTTGTTGCTAATGTTGAATGGTACACCACAAATCCAACGGTTTCCGTTGATTCAGAAGGATATCCATTTATTTTCTATGCCAATGGAACAAGCTCCGAAAACACTGATTTAATACTAATTCATTCTAGTACAAATGATGGAACATGGTTAACTGCATCTTCAACTATTATTGAAGAAAACGGAAAGGGACACACTATAAATTCTGCTTTAATATCAATGGGAAATCGTAATATGCTTGCAGTATGGGAGTCTCCAGGCGTTTCCCCAAATCCAATCCGTTCAACACATTACACTTATGGAACAGGATGGGGAGCGGTTACTTATATTTCTCATGACAGTTTTGATTATTATATGACCGCTAGAGGATATGGAGGAATTGCTCATGTTATTTACATTGATGATGAAATAAACTTAAATAATATACATAAAATATATAATACCACTACAAACAGTTGGACTACAATAAATGATAGTGTTGTAAATATAACATATTCCACATTTGGAATAGGTGGTTCCACCGGAAATTTATATCTCCTATATCCAAATTCACCCGATTTTAATTTTGTTTATATGAAAATTTGGACTCCGTCCACTGGTTGGGGAAACCCATTTTTAATTGATGAATATGGTAATTCTATTGATGTAATGATTTCTACTAAAATTATATACGGTGATCCTTACGGTTCGATATTTGGTTATGTTCTGCAATTCTATAATGGAGAAGATATTTTAACTTTTTATCACGGAATATCAACTGGTGAATATGTAGGGTTATGGAGAGATGCACAACGGATAAATATAAATGGATTAAGTGAACCTATATCATGGAGAATGGGGCAAATAGCAGATCAAAAAATATCTTCTCAAGACCCTGCAAGTCCAATGTGGTCGTTCAATGCTATTATTTGGATACTCATGCTATTTTTACCCGCCATTCTACTCGGTTTTTATCTGGGGAAAGTTGGCCTTATCGGTGGACTTATAATAATGAGTCTGGTAATGTGGCTCGGAGTTATTATACCACTGTGGTTATTTCTGATAATAGTAATTGGAACAATTATTATAATGATAAGAGGTGGTGGCTGATGATTGTTGCCATACTTTTACCCGTAATGCTTGGTCTATTCTTTGCTTTCTTCATGTCATATAATCAGGAAACCGGATTTAATAATAATATCTTCCTGATATGTTTAGGCATGATAATAGCGGTAATAGCATTCACGGGAGCGATACCGAAATGGTCTTTAGCTTTCACCGCATTACTATATACATTAGTTATATTCGGTGGTAGAATGGGAATAGGTGGTGGCTCGGATGAATAAGATGTTGTTGTTTCCAATAACAGTAATGATAATTCTCATGGTAATTGGATTAGCTGGTGTTAGCACTGAAGACGAATTTACCACCGATAAAGACATAATTGAAAATCCAGGAGATATTAAAATAGATAATGAAACCAGAGATATTGATTTACCAGACCGTGTTAAATCACCAGATATCACCCTTAAAGTAGATTCATTAACTTCAGCATTAGTGATCTTAACAGTGGGAATAGCCGCAGGAATAATAGCCGGAATTAGATTTTTCGGAAGTGGACTTAGTATATACTCTCAAAATTTGATATTCAAAACAGTAACATTCTTTGGATTATGGGCAATCATTAGTATAATGGCTAGTGATCTCATATTTTCCATTGATATATTCGGAGTATTGATATGGCTTGGTCTAACCCTGATCTTTGCCCTAGGCTTCATACTTCATATTCAGGGAACGGGAGATTCATGAAAAAATTCAATTCGCTACTGATGGTCTTGGTCTTCGTACTCTCATTATTTTCATTCGGGATGATAGCGGTAGATAATTCTTCAATAACGGTATCAGCATGGAGTCCACCGGAAGGCACCTATGTCTGGAACGCTACCGAAGCAACAACGGCATCCAATAATTCAGCATGGTTACCTGAAGGGCCAATTCCTGAGTTTTCAAATTTGATATTCAATGATACTTCTACGGTCAGTTGTACCTTTGATCTCGATACTGAATTCAACAGCATCACCCTGGCAACAGGATACACGGGGACGGTGACTCAGGGGAGTAATGATATTAATATCGGTGCTGGTGGGTTTTTGAGAGAGGTGGGAACATTCACACCTTCTAGTTCATATCGAACAATATGTGCTGGAGATTATGTTACTGGCCAGTCTTATGCTCCCAACACAATGCACTTGGACATGACTGGCGATAATAAAATATTAGATGTTGTTATTACATCAAGCAATTATTGGCCCGGTTTACGGATTTATGGTAACATCACGCTCCAATCCAGTCCCCACATCGTCAACATATATGTATATGGTACACTGGAAATCGACACTGGTCAGACATTAAGTAATTATCGTCATACAGTAGGAAATATTTGGTATAATGAAGGTGAGGTTACAGGGAATGGAACATTAAGAATTTATCATAGGTCTGGCACTCATACATTAACACCGGGTGATATATCTTGTGCATCAATAATTGTTGCCAGAGACCCATTCGGAGGCGAATCTCATCCAATTGTGAATTTACAGACTGATTTCAATGCGGTTAATTTATTGATATACTCTTATCACAGTACCGGGACAGTAACTTTGGGTGCTAACGGCTATAACCTTTCAGCATCCGACATCGAAACGGGAACAAGAGGCATCATTGACTTTAGCACCGGAACCAACCACAGATTCGCAGGCTCATTTGACGGAGTAGCCACCGGAAGCCAGGTAATACCAGGCACCTCTACAGTATATCTTGAGGGTACGGGGAAGACGGTGGAGCTTCAGGCGGTAGATTCATTTTACAATCTAAATGTTGAAGGGAATTATACATTCCTAACAGATGTTGATATACTAAACAGTTTGAACATCAACGGAACAATTGATAATACGGATAAGATCATTTCCGCATCTACCGTCAATATTAATGAACCCAATACCTTTGACGGTGAAATGAAAATATCAAATCTGTTGAACATCAACGCAAATACTACTTTCAATAAAAATGTTAATGTTACCAGTACAATATTGAATTCCCTGGAGATCAATGCAGATTTCAATAATATCATTTACCTTAATGATACTTTAACCACTAATATTCAATCCATTGATTCATTCACCGGATACCTGTATTCTGAATCTCCTTTTAGGATAATTCATGATAATATGTCATTGAGGTTAACACCAAATCAAGAAGCTGGACTTACGGTAAATTACTGGAACAGAACAACAGAAACGAATGAAACGGTATTAGAATGGAGTGCGATAAATGATCATAACTCAACCTATGGAATAACCGGATTATCAAAAGAAAGGTATTATACACTTTATTATGATGATATTGAAATTGAAACTTTTAGAGGTCCATCAAAGATATTTGCATCAATGGGAACGGGAAATTATAAGATCATGGTTTATGACGTTTATGAAGTAACAGGAATAACCTATGAATTCGCATTTATGATGAATCTTCTATTCCTGTTCGGAGCAATAGCGATCGCCTTCATAGGATACCGTTGGAACATTCCATTACTAGGAATACTGGCAACTATAGTATTGGTATTTGCTATTGTGTTTATAATTGAAACGTTCAAAGGATTTGAATATATTCCCTTATTGATGCTTTTAGTGGTGATCGTGATAACTATCAAATCAGTTGCCAATAATAGATAAATTCCATAGGCCTACAAATAATGCTAATCCTCCAGCAATTAGCAAGCATAGAATGAGAAGTACCTTACTGAATTTGAGCATATACCATATAAAAAGAATAGTAAATATCACGATCATGATTTTGAGTCCAATTATGCCAATAAATCCAAAATCCAAATAAACACCAGCTACAATAGGATTTTGCTCAAATCCAATCCCCAATTCTTCTATTCCTTTATGTGTCGTTAAAGCATCCAACCAGTTGGTAAGAATGAAGAATGGAACGAGAATAAGTAGTTGGGGAAATATATCGTTTCTCATTGCTTATAGATATATATTTCCTATTATAGAATCTTTATCCCTTTCTCTTAACCTTTCGCTTTCTCCCTTTAACCTTACTTCTCATATATCCCTTAACCTTCGTCCCGTCCTTTCTATTATAACCGGATACTGATCTCTTTTTTCTCCCTTTTCCCTTTTTCCTGTAATATATCATAATTAATATATTATCTATCTAGCTATTTAATGTTTAGGTTCATCATAAAATATAAATACCCATAGTAACATATAGAATATGATGAAATGCAAATACTGGAAATCGTGCAAGTATTTCATGCATGATTCTGTTACTTGCTTAATTGGCGGAGGCCGATATTGCGGATATTGGAGAAAATTAAGATCAAAGGAGGAGAAACATGAAAGCCGGAACGAGAAATGAATATCAGTGTTTTGTAAAAAATTATCCGATAGAAGAATGTGAAACATGCGAATACATCAACCACTGCAAGAAATGGTATTCCTATGGGCAAATGGCATTATCACAAAAGAAAACCGTGATTCTTTGTCTTATTATGATTATTACAGGAATTGCGATACTGCTAATGATGAAGAGCGTAATCTAATGAAAAAAACCAATCTTAAATGTGATGCCATTGGCTGTAATCTCGAAGCTTCCAAATACGATCAAAGAAATCATAGGTTCAAATGTTTTGCCCATGCATTAAAAGGAGATCATATATTGAATATGGAGAAATGGAAATGAATAAAATAATAAGCTCACAAATAAATAGTATGACAACAGAAAATTATATTCTTTATTTGGATGAAGAAATAAAAGATATTGGATATATATCATGTCCTTTTTGTGGATTATCATATAGAATAAAAACATGGAAAAATGAAATGCACAATCAATGTGTTTGTGATGCCATATGGTATCAAAATATGGAAAATGAGATTGACACTGGTTCATGTCCAATTGAATTGATAGGTTTTATGATCGCTCATATCATTCTCATGAATCTACTCAAGCGATCTTTAAATTCAAATATTGTGGTCAAAAAAGTAACCATTGATGAATTGGAAAAGGAGAACGATCTATGAAAGACAAACAGCAAAGATCACTTAGAAAGGCGGTTAAAAAAGCATATCGAGAGATCGAGCAAACCAGGGTTAAATACAAATGTGTTGACTGCTCCCATCCATCACCGTGTATACTGGTAATTCATAAGGATATGCATGAACCGAATAGCTGTATTTATCTCCCTGGTGAACCCTGCTTTTGGGAGAAATTATAATGCACTCACTTCGTAGTATTCTACTGGTGATCTTCCTTGCTTTTATATTCATATTTGGGATTTTTACATTATTGGAGAAATTAATATGAAACTTAACCTAGGCTGTGGAAGGGAGCATCTTGAAGGATGGATAAACATAGACCGTGTTAAAGATGATGCTGTCGATCTCATTCATGATCTCAATACTCGTTTACCGTTTGATGATAATTCGGTGGATGAAATACTGGCTTCTCATGTATTTGAGCATATCCTCTATTGGGAAGACCTATTACATGAATGTCATAGAATATTAAAACCATCATCAATAATCACGATAAAAGTACCTTATGGATTTTCCCCTTCAATTGGACACCTCCGGTATTTTTATCCTTATACTTTAGATGGATTCACGGATCAATGGACAAATGATAATTCTCTCCAGGTTAAACCACTATTTAAATCAATAAAAAGGAGAATCAACAGAGATTTTCCATTTGCATGGCATATGAAAAAATATTTTAACATAAACCTTCCAAAACACTGTTTCATAGGAAAATATGGTGAAATAGTCTGGGTACTGAAAAAATTAGAGGTGAAATAAAATGCTCTCAGGTGGAAGCAACAGGGGATTATACATTCTGGTTGGAATAATCATTTGTACACTGGTAATTTTCCTGACATTTTTTGCATGGATAATAACCCAGCTACTTCCGGTATCTCCATGAACCGATACGAAGAATTAGAATGGCAATTACTTGAAGATCAATACAAAGAATTAGAATGGAAATTACTTGAGGATCGATATGAAGAAATAGAAATAGATTATATCATGACATGGTACATGATGCCCTTTCTTGCTTTTCTTTCTGGTCTAATCTATATTCCATATAAAATATATAAGTTTATAGTTGGTCTTTTTCATGAATAGAAACGAAATCCATAACTGTTACATTGATAATTTTCCGTGTGAAGGGTGTAAAGAATGTGAAAATGAGCAAAGATGTTTCATCAATTTTATTTTCTTTGCCGTAATGATTGGTGTTATCGTTTTTAGCACCATGATCTTTGGATATTTTATTTTATAGACCCCTTTTCCCCTTTTTTATCCCCAAAAAATCCCAGATCGTACTGGCAAATTGAGCAAAGTGGAGATCGCGTAGCGCGGAGGATTATTATTTGAGGTTTGATATATTTTTTCTGGGCTGTAATCATC
>JAWOGM010000005.1:0-5318 GCA_046496795.1 Thermoplasmatota archaeon | reverse complement strand
GCACTACGTAGCGGTCCTGGTGCGGGTGCAGGCAGAAGACGGAGCGGCCGACCAGCGCCGGCGCGCCGGCCTCGACCTCGCCGACGCTGGCGTAGCCGTAGCAGACCGGAAACGGGAATATTTTAAATGCGCAAGTTCATGAACGATAATATAATCTTGTATATTTACTGGTGCTAGTATTATTCTCCAGTTGATAAATATTGAATTATCTCTGTTTTCTCCCCAGTTGTTTTTTGTTTCTTTGATATATACGTTGTCAATATTGACATTGTATTCATTTGCATATTTTTTGATTCTTGGGATGAGATGATCCTTTGCTTTTTGGATATACCAATTGGTTACTTCATTTCTAATGGTTTCTTCTTGATGGTTTGTTGAGATTTCTAGATAGAATGTTTCTTGTTTGAGTTGTAGTTTTGATTTTTTAGTATTTGTTTTCATGACTTTTAGTCGGTATCTTCTTCCATTGTAGAGGAGTTTTTCTCCACTGAAAAATTCTTTTCTTCGTGGTTGAATCTGTTGATCTTCAACAGTTTTCAGTTTGTTGATTATCCATTGTTTCTTTTTATCTAAAAATTGATTGATTTCTTCTTGGTTTTTTTCTGGAGGTATCTTAATGGTGAGTTCTCCGTAATTGTTTATTTGAAGTGCCATGGTTTTTCTTCTAGGAGAGGATGTTATTTCATAGGGTATAGACAAATTTCCTATGTCTAATTGTTGCATCTAGTACCACCGTCTCGCAAGTTCGAGTATTTGGGTGACGAGTTGATCCATTTTATACCCATTTTCTTCAATAAATCAGCAACTATTCTTTCAGATCTTGTCATATTATCATAAATTGATTCTTTCATTTCAACACCTCAGAAAAAGAGAAAAAAATTAAGAAAACTTTTAGTGAGAAAAGAACCGATATTTCTAAGCCCAATTTTTTGAGGTTTTTACCCTTATTTTTCTCCGAGAGAACTGTCCTTAGCCCGCCAGGTCCGTACAATTTTATTTGAATATTGTAATTCGGATAACTTAAGTTTAGACAAGGTCAAAACGATCAGCATTCATTACCTTGTTCCAGGCACCAACAAAATCATGAATGAATTTTTTTTGTGAGTCTTTACTTGCATAGACTTCAGAGATAGCTCTAAGTTGTGAGTTCGAACCGAAGATTAGATCGACTCGTGTGCCAGTCCATTTTAGTTTACCAGTTTTTCGATCGCTGCCTTCGAATATGTCTTTGTGTTCTGAAGTTGGTTTCCATATTGTGTTCATGTCAAGAAGATTTATGAAGAAATCATTTGTGAGTGTTTCTGGTTTTTTGGTAAATACGCCATGTTTTGTTTGTCCAAAGTTTGTATTCAATACTCTCATACCACCAATTAGGACGGTCATCTCAGGAGCAGTTAAAGTAAGAAGTTGCGCCCGATCTACTAATAGTTCTTCTGCTGATACAGAGTATTTATTTTTGAGATAGTTTCGGAATCCGTCTGCAGCGGGTTCAAGGACTGTAAATGACTCTACATCAGTTTGCTCTTGTGATGCATCCATACGCCCTGGTGAGAATGGAACAGTTACATTATGACCTGCATTTTTTGCAGCTTTTTCGATAGCTGCACATCCCCCCAAAACAATTAAATCAGCAAGTGAGACTTTTTTATCTCCTGATTGAGAGTTGTTGAAATCTTTTCGGATTTTTTCTAAAGTCTTTAGAACTTTTTTAAGTTGTTTTGGGTGGTTTACTTCCCAGTCTTTTTGAGGAGCAAGACGAATTCGGGCTCCATTAGCACCACCACGCTTGTCGGAACCACGGAATGTTGATGCTGATGACCATGCAGTTGAAACCAACTCAGAAATAGATAAACCTAAGGCAAGAATCTTACTCTTTAGATTCGCGATATCTTTTTTATCAATAAGCTTATGGTCAATTGAAGGTATTGGGTCTTGCCAGATAAGATCCTCTTTAGGAACTTCAGGTCCAAGATATCGTGATTTTGGCCCCATATCACGATGGGTTAGCTTAAACCATGCGCGAGCAAATGCATCAGTAAATTCGTCAGGATTTTTATGAAAATGACGAGCTATTTTTTCATATTTTGGGTCAAAACGAAGTGATAAATCCGCAGTTGTCATAATTGGTGGATAGCGTTTCGATGAGTCATGAGCACCTGGTACTTTATCCTTTTCTGAGATATTTTTTGGAACCCATTGCCAGGCTCCTGCAGGGCTTTTAACTTTTTCCCATTCGTAACCAAATAACATGTCAAAATAACCCATATCCCATTTGATAGGGTTGGGTGTCCATGCACCTTCGATACCACTTGTGATTGTGTCATCTCCTTTACCACTCTTGTAACTACTCTTCCATCCAAGTCCTTGTTCCTCGATGCCAGCTGCTTCGGGCTCAGGACCTACATGGGATGCATCACCGGCACCGTGACACTTACCAAATGTGTGACCACCAGCAACTAATGCTACAGTTTCTTCATCGTTCATGGCCATACGCGCAAATGTCTCACGGACATCAACACCAGAAGCAACTGGATCTGGTTTACCATTTGGGCCTTCAGGATTCACATAGATTAGCCCCATTTGTACAGCAGCGAGTGGGTTTTCGAGTTTACGGTTATCGCTGTAGCGCTTATCACCAAGCCAAGTGTCCTCGCTGCCCCAGTAGATATCCTCTTGGGGTTCCCAGATGTCCTCACGGCCACCGGCAAAACCAAATGTCTTGAAACCCATTGATTCCAGCGCACAGTTTCCAGCCAGAATCATCAGATCAGCCCAGGAGATCTTTTTGCCGTATTTTTGTTTAATTGGCCACAGCAGCCGACGTGCCTTATCAAGGTTTGCATTGTCAGGCCAACTGTTGAGAGGAGGTAATCGTTGGTTACCAGATCCCGCACCACCGCGGCCGTCGCCCATACGATAGGTACCCGCACTGTGCCATGCCATCCGGATGAAGAGTCCCCCATAATGACCATAATCGGCAGGCCACCAGTCCTGCGAGTTGGTCATCAGTGCATAGAGCTCTTTCTTTAGGGATTTATAATCGAGTTTTTTAAATTCATCAGCGTAGTTGAAATCCTTGCCCATAGGATTACTCAGATGGGAGTGCTGATGAAGTATCTTGAGGTTTAACTGATTTGGCCACCAGTCCAGATTTGACGTGCCACCACCAGAGATAGCTTTGTGAGTTCTACCCGTTACTGGGCACTTACTTTTTTTATTCATTTTTTTATCCACCTATAACTAAAAATTTTTTTATTTTTTACCATTATTAAGCCTTTCTCAATGATACAAAACAGATCATTTACATATAATTTGTTATGAAAAAAAATAAATGATACAATATCTTTAAATATTTATGGTATCAACTTATTTTATATTTGTAAGTTTTAATAGTAAGAATATGGATTGTAACACCAATAGCTATTATAATTAAAATGATTTCAACCCAAAAATTGTTTATTACAAAATAGATAGAAGTAAGTATAGTTATCCATAACAAAGATATTGTAAAAATCTTAAATTTTAATGGAACACCTCTGCCCTCATGATAATTTTTGATATAATTACCAAACAATCTATTGTTCATAAGCCAATTGTAAAATCTCTGGGAACTACGAGCATAACAAGCAGCTGCAAGTAACAAAAAAGGAGTTGTAGGAAGTATTGGTAAAAAAATTCCAATCACTCCAAACACTAAAGAAATGGTTCCAGCGATAGTAAGTAAACATCTAATAATTTTTTTTGGTATTATTTCTGTATGATTTGATTTTTTTACCATATCTTCAATGACTAAAATACTTGATTTGTTAAATAATTTAGTTATCACTTCAATAGTTGGCTACATACGAACAAGAAATACGCGTTCTAAACACAGTGTCTCTCTTGTGAAATCCCATTAACCCACTAGGTCCGCTTCATTGGTATGACAAAATCAAAGAAATAATTATATATGGTTCTTTAATAATATCATAATAAACCTATAGATAAGGAATTTTTGAGATCGAGTGGATTTATCCAATTTTTTTATGCCTGATTCGTAAAAAAATATGTAAAAATTCTGGCCTGATTAGTAAAATTATTAATATCATAAAATGATATACTTTCATATTATGTCCTATATTGAAATTAAAAAAAGAAACGATACTGAATATGCCTCCTTTGTAAAGAAATTCAGTTTAATGGGAAAAAACTATCGAATTAGAGAACATATTGGAAAAAATATTTCTACAGTAAATGAAAAAGAATATCTAAAAAATAATTTTGATTCAATTACCGGAAAGGAATTAGAAATCAGAAAGGATTTTCTAAAAAATATAGACATCGCCCATGATGAAAATCTTTTATATGATGTTGAACTGAAATCAATACAAATCAATAATCTATTGGAAATTAAGGGCATAAAAGAACAAATATTAAACGAATTTGCTGAAGGATTCATTTTCAACTCGAACAATATTGAAGGATCAAAAATTCCGGCCGAAGAAGTAAAAAAAATAATAGAAAAAGGGATAAGCAAATATAAGAATAGAAATGAAGTAAAAGAAGTGTACAACTCAATCGAAGCATTTCAATACATTCAAGATGATTTTAGATTCAATATATCATCGATTAAAAGATTGTATTATATCCTAACAAATGATTTAACAATGTCAAACGGGGGAAAATATCCAAAGGGTTTTAAAAAAGTTGTAAACGTTGTAAATAATCAACCAACCATATCACCAGATCAAGTCGAACGGGCATTATCAGATCTTCTTGAAGCATATAAGAAAAATAAAAAAACGAAATATCCATTTAAATTAGCATTTGATTTCCATTTACAGTATGAATATATTCATCCATTCTTGGATGGAAATGGAAGAACAGGTCGATTAATTCTCAATAAGATATTAATGCAACATGGTTATTTTCCAATGATTGTCTATAAAAAGAATGCAAAAGCATATTATAATGCAATAAAAAAAGGCTTAGAAAGACAAAACAAAAGGAGTTATTATCAGTTTATGCTCAACCAGGCGAAAAAAACATATAGTGATTTCTTAGTTAAAATAAAAGAATATTAAATTTTAAAAAAAACAGATTTATTGGTAATATCTTTTTTCACTCAGATCAATCGTTTCAGCGTACGGTAAAAGTTTTTAGTGTAGAAAATCTAAAGATTTTTCCGGACAAATCTTTTATATTATTTAAATAATATAATAGTAATAACATCTCAAAAAAAGGTATGGAAAAGATGCATATCTAGTTTCTACTGGGTTATATGACGTGACATCAATGGGTAAAAAAACAAAGCTACCGAGGGAATTCTGGGCGGTTAA
>JAWOGM010000071.1:0-8651 GCA_046496795.1 Thermoplasmatota archaeon | reverse complement strand
ATGAATTATCTAAAGCTATTGAACTTGGAACAAACATTGCTATCAAACAACAAATTAAAAAGGTTATAGCTAAAAATTTGTTTGTCATATAATTAAAATAAACAAAATAGACTTATAAAATTAACTATTGTTAATTAGATTTTGTGAATTTAAAAAAAAATTTGTTTTTTTAATTGAGCTGAATTCTTATGATGAATACATTGATGTGAAAACAGTGATCTGTATCCAGATGCAAGCTTATCGGCGGAAAAAAAAGACAATGACCTATCCAAGATGATATCAGATAGGACAGATCAATGACATTGTTTATATCCTTCTTAGGGGAAATCAAACACACCAAGAATTGTATTTGATGGTGTATGTCGTAGCACGATGATGTCTGTACAATTTGTTATTTGATCACCAACCATAACAGTACCGCTAGGCAGGGGATCGCAGCTTCCAGATCCGATTTCCTTAATATCTCCCCAGAGAAGATTATCAGGTTTAACAGAAATAACAGTAAGACTGTTATTTGTTGTATCCTGCATAAATTCAATAGATGGTGTTTCAGGATCCGGCGTGGATGGATCGATAAATCCTAGGATGATTCCGATTTTTACTAATCGCAAAAGTTTAATCGCCCAAGTCGTCGTTCGGTAAAGCGAGATTTTGGATTGTGTGAAAAGAAATATTGCGGTACAAATATATAGCCGGAATAATCGATATTTAAAAATTCGCCAAAATAGTCTCTCCAACATTGTTTGATTATTATTTACTGGTTGAGAATCATCATCCTTGGCATAAACATCCTCAGATATCTCTTCAGCCAGCAATGATTCATACGGGCTTGCGTCTAGCTCTTTGATCATCTGCTCAAATTCTTGATTTAGTTCAGGATATTCTTCTGAAAGCTCCAAGATAAAAGCAATCAATTCCTTGGTATCCATATTTTTAATTTCAGCATACGTTATATCCAGCCGCGTTGTGTGCTGAGTGCTTTGAGCCTCCACAGCATTGATTGTAGGCAGAACCATCAGCAAAAACACAACCATTATACTTCCTATCACCAAATGTTTCTTCATACCATTTCACCTAAGAAGTATAATAAAAAAGGAAGAATATAAATGTTCCCCTTCTGCTCTAGAAGAAAATTATGTATGCCCAAACAGCCTAAAAGCCTTAAAAGGAAACATTTCTGAAAAAATCCTTTTATTATTCTTTCTTAGTCTTTGTTTACTAAAAAAACCATTGGATATGCATCTTGATTGTTTGCACTACCAGCTATCTGATAGGGGATATCCCAAACGCCATTTATTTGTTGAGCATCAGGATATTTTATCCTATAATCATCATAGTAATTGCCCTGTCTTATTTTTGCATTATAAAACAGGTTTCTACCAAAAGTCTCAACTGTATCACTAATTGCATACTCACTAGTTTTTAAAAAATTGTTATGATATGCTTCATTACTCCTTGCACCGCAACAGACTAAAATGCCTCTGCTGTTGTTGACAAAGTTGTTTTTAAAGACCACGTTGAACTGAGACCCTGAAATGCGTATCCCATAATTATTGTCTTCAAACAAATTATTATGTATTTGATTATGATCTGATGCTGATCTGATATACATTGCATACATTGAATTATCAATAAATGTGTTATTGCTCACATAATTATGGTTTGCATCAAAAAAGCTTATACCAGTAAATGTATTTTTTATGATATTATTACTGATTATAGTATTTGATGTCCTCATTTCGATACCTGGGGCGTTTGATCCGCTATTTTGAATGGTGAAACCAGAGATGATACAGGATGCTCCATCTTTAATCTCAATACCGCGTCCCACTTTCTGTGCATCAATAATTGTTGTTTCAGGGTTTTCCCCCAATAAAAAAATCGTTTTGTTAATGATTAATCGCTCATAATATATCCCAGAACAAACAAAGATCGCATAATTTTGTGGTGCCGCATCAATTGCCTGCTGGATGGATGTAAAATTTTTTTCACCTGATAGACAAACAAAAAAACCCTCTTGAATTGTCGCACGAGCAAAGGCATATGTTTCACTCCACAACCCTGTTGTTTCATTGTATGACCATGCTTGGTAATAATATGTGGTGTTACGTTTAAGCCCTGTATGTATATACCTGTTTCCTCTGTCGTTGTATAGTTCTATTCCTTCTCCACGTTTCCAAGACTCTACATTATTCCACTCAATAATCGTATGAGTTGCATTACCATCTTTTATCCAGGTGAGCTCTATCTGTGATTGGCCTATCATATTTGAATTGAAACGGGATGGAGGTGGCGCATAGACATCAATTTTATCATTTTCTGTAGTATCAACACATCCACTTAATCCAACTGTTATAAGTATGAAAATTATTCCAACTAGTATACATTGTTTTTTCATGGTTTTCTTGCCTTACAGTCACTCTTTCTAATCTAGTTCTCTTTTTTAAACTTCTTGTTAGCAGCAGTACAAAACTTTTTCATATACTAGCTTTACAGTATATGGTTTGTGAAATTTAGAATTGGTTTTTTAGTGGTATACCATGATTCTTTTGTGATTAGTATCTCATAAAATTATCCTTATAGAATGATTAGCCGTCTTATCTTGAAACATTTATTTCAACTAATTTTAAATGCTAACTTTTATAACTGTTTGTCTTATATTAATTAATAACCTTTTTTTAATTTAAAGAGGGAGGAATAAAAATATGGAAAAAAAATTGAAAGGACTACTTGTCTGTATGTTAGTGATTGTAACTGTAATTCCTTCGATAGGAGCTGTGACTATTCCAAACACATGGTCAATGAAGGAATATATCAACTCGAGATCATATGATACTGCCCCTGATATCTCCCAGGGTAGACTCATTACTATTAGAATCAGGGCTGAAGTCTTAGAAGTTAATGATGGATATAATTGTCTTGAAGGGAGTATTAAGGTTGGTGATATTATCACCGGAAAGTATACCTATCATTCCGGAACACCTGACTCTATGCCTGATGATCCAAATAGGGGAGTATATATCATGACCGACACGACTTGTGGGGTTGAATTCAAAGCTGGTGGTCTTGTTTTTAAGACAGATTCAAATGATCCTGTAACTATTGTGAAGGTTTTTAATGACGCAAAATTTAATGACGATTTATTTGATGCAATTGAATTTGAAAGCCAAATTGATTTCCCATTATCAAAACCAGGATGGTATAATTTTATACAATTGTGGTTTGACGATCCCACAGCCACTGCTCTCTCCAGCATAGAGTTGCCAACGAGGGCTCCTGTTTTAAGAAATTGGAAAGAAAATGCCATGGCTATTTATGGTTTTAAACCAGGTTATTATTCTACACATTATTTCTATGTTGTTGCTTGGATAACACTTGCAATTAAATCAGAGGTAAATCTTCAAGGATTTACAACTACTCCTAGAACACTTTTAGAAATAATCCAAAATACAGTTCCCCAAGCCTTACTGCAATTCTATTTGATACTTTGTGAGCGCTTCCCCAAAGCATTTCCGGTATTACAGCGGTTCATCAGCAAATGATAAATAGACTCTCTCTTCCTTTTTTTTCATGATAACTTTTATAACTGTTTGTCTTATATTAATTAATAAGCCTGAAAAGATAATGGGCGGAGGATTATCATGAAAAAATTGTTTACCATATTTTTAGCAATTATTGTAACCATACCACTTGTTTGTTTTGCAGCTACATCCACCACTGAAGATATTGTACTACCACCACCAGCTCAGACGACCATGATTCTAGAAGAAAGCATATGGAGGAGAGCATCAATACGAAATTTTACTGATGAACCCGTCTCCTTGCAAGATTTATCAACAATTTTATGGGCAGCATATGGATTGCGTGATGATGGGACTAGAACTGTTCCTTTACTTCTTGAGACCTATGCAGCACATCTCTATGTACTACTGCCCGATGCGATTTATACCTATGATGTCTTGAATCACACACTACGATTCTATAAAGAAGGAGACTATCGATATATTGGGCAATACGATGCACCGGTATTGATTGGTATTGTATGGGATGCCACTCTACTTTCTGATGGGGATGTAGCTACTGCTCAGATAGGGATGATTGGGCAGAATATTCAACTAATGTGTAATGCCTTAGATCTTGGCAGTGTCATCTGTGGTGATTTTCCACCCACCTATACCCTTTCCCGTATTGGTTTACCTGAGCATGAAATACCTCGGATTATTATTCCCCTTGGTCATCTTGTCTTTCCCTATAATTTTGCTTATTTTCCTTTTCAGATATCACTTCTCCCACGGATTCAACAATCAACTTTTACTCTATCTGATGCCCTAGAAGCACGCACCGAGGCAGATGTTATAGGCCATGAGATCACCAGATCTGAGCAAACCCAGCTTCTCTGGTCAAGTTATGGATATTCCTATCTTTTGGATAGAGCAGACTATGGAATGGATTTTCATATTAGTCGACATCGAACAGTACCCAGCGCAAAAGGATATTACCCGTTTCATATCTATGCGGTTAGCTCATCACGAGTATTTGAGTATATTCCAAATATCTACAATCCCTTACAGTTTTCGTATTTTCTCCCTCGATTTCCTTTCCCGGTTTTTACCTATTTCAAACCTCTTTTTCGAGGAGATGTCAGAGAAGAGATTGCCACTGCATCAACAAATCCTGAATACTCTACTGCTCCCCTGCTTATTGTTATTGCATTAAATGTAGAAAAGACCAATAAAACCGTTGATTTTTCAGGTGAAGAATGGAGATGGATTTGGTACTATGAAGCAGGATCAATTGCTCATAATATACTGCTTTCATCTGCCGCGTGGGATCTTTCTACATCTCTTGGGTTAGCTGTTGATGCAGATTTGATTCGATCTACATTAGATTTAGATGATACCTTTATTCCGATACTGATAGTTCCTGCTGGCAAAGCAAGGTAAATTAATATTTTTATCCAGCTTTTTAGTAGAGATGATGAAGGTATTCATAAATTATTCAAATAATGTAAAATAAATTATAAATTCAGCAGTAAAAGAATTACAAGTCGGTTTATATTTTCCCAAAGGGTTGCTTGCTTGGATAATTCATTATCTATTATGATACAGAATTCATCATTGATTTATTTTTACATTTTTTTGTTTTTAAAAAGGATAAGAATTATCTTTGTATATTAATGGATGGTGCTGCTACAGGTTTTTTTTAATAAAAAGAACCTTAGATTACATGATTTTAAAAAAACATCTCCATCTATCCTGAATTAGACAAAGATAGTATCTCCTGTTGTATTTGAATGATTTCCTCAAGTATGCTACTTATTTTATTGAAAATATATACTGCTCTTGGGATGGTTGTAAATATTCCTTTGTTGAGAAGTATTCTATGGTAATCTGCCATTCTAAACCATAGTTGTGATTCATGTTGTAATAATTTAGAACAGTTTTCATATACTGGTGATACATATGCGTAATCCATCATTAATTGGGATATTATCTGTTTTTCTTCAGCGATGAATTTATAGTCATTCTTATAACCTGGGAGGGGTAACGAATCAAATACATATGAAAAATCTCTTTCTAAAAAACGTTGAAGGAAGTTGTCTAAGGCAAAGAAAAACGTGTTTGCTATTCCAAATCTCACCATTCGTTTGTATACAGATAAACTATAGAGTTGTGTTTGTAGATTTCTTCCATATATGTTCTTTAGTCTATATGAGACATTCAATCCAAAATAATATTTGGTGATATTTTCGCAGATCGGGGAATCAAAAAATAAATCATACGCCGTAGCATCCCCTTGTAATCGTCTCATGTTTCTTTGATAGGCTTGGCCTATGATACCTTCCATATCATAAGAGATGGTTACTGGTTTTTCAAAGGATTTAATTCGATAGTGCGAGAGATCAGCTGTTATACTGTAATATCTTTGAAATGCGGTTTTAAATACGTCTACAGTGGTCCAAAGATAGGCACCTTTGTGTTCATCCCCAAAAATACTATACTGGGGGTCATGATAACAAATTGTTTGATTACTCTGGTTATATCCAACAACGACGACTTCATGATTTATGCTTAAAGCAATGTTTTTCCATAATGATATCGGTAGTTTTAATCCAAGTTGATGAGCAGATAAAATAGCAGCATCTAAACTGATAAGAACAGGTTGATTGCTTGATATGTTCTGCAGGATACAATTCCAGATTTGATCCCATACTCTATCTTCATCCACTGTTAAATCGGTATGAAACTGTTGAAAGCTAAGATTGAGTAATGAAGCAAGAAACTCGTGATTACTAGGTGGATAAGCACATTCATTACTAGCAAAAGTTTTAAGGTAACGATGTTCAGCCCTAAAAAGCGAAAATCCTCCTCCCATCAGAAAAAATACTTCGTTTTTAGTTACATTAAAACCATAATAGTTTAAAAGTATCGTTAGACTTGCAATGTTGCAATAGAATCGACTATCTTGTCCAACAATGGGGACGTCAGAAATAACATGGCTCTGGGGAATTTCATTTACTTTTCCCGTTCCGACAGAATCATTATATGTTTCTGCCTGCACAGGCATTGCTATCGTAATTGGTATTAAGAGTAGTACTACTGCAATTACTCCAAAAAAAGGCCGTATGCCCTTTTTTTTATTCATTTCAATCCTCTAAAAACTATTATTACAAAACAAGTAGCCATATATAAAATCTTTTTACAAATACATTGTTAGAAACATATTAGTTCTATTAATAGAACGGAGGTTTTATAAATAGACCGATACTTATTTATATCATATGAAATATTATTATATCAGGTGATATTTTAATGTATCAACAATTCAACAAATATAAGATATTACAAGTTTTTTTTGATAATCCAAATAAAAAGTTCCAACTAAGAGAACTGGAAAGATTAACCAGGATTTCACTACCCTCAGTAAAAAACCATGTGAATGCTTTATTAAAGGAGGGAGTATTAACCGTAAAAAAGGATGGAGTCTATAAAAGCTATAAATCATCTCTTAGTAAAAAATATAAAACATTAAAAAGAAATGACTTACTACTAAGATTAGAGGAATCCGGGTTAATAAAAGAAATTGAAGACACATTCACACCAAACTGTATTGTTTTATATGGTAGTGCAATTGAAGGAACTGATGATGAAAGAGGAGATGTTGATATTTTTGTTCAGAGCAAAAAAAAGGAATTTATATTAACAAACTATGAACAAATCCTAAATCGGAAAATAAGTATATTATTTGAGCCTGATATTGAAAAAATTAATAATAATTTAAAAAATACTCTTACAAACGGAATTGTCATAAGTGGATTTTTAAAGGTGATCTAAATTGAAATGGGACGACTGCCTTGATTATAAAGTCAAAAAGGTAAAAGAAAACCCAGAACAAGCCGAGGCTCTTTTGAAACTGGCAAAAAGAAGATTAGAGTCTATTAATAAACGCAGAAAAGACGAGTTCTCTCAATTACTAATTGAGTCATACTATGAAGCAATCAAAGAAATAATATCAGCATTATTGGCAATACATGGTTATAAATCCTATAGTAATGAATGCCTAATATCATTTATAGAGGAGTTTTATCCAAGTGTACTTGATGATTTTGAGATACATTTTTTAGATAGCATGAGAAAACTGCAAAGCGATATTCAATATAGGGGAAGAGATGTTGCAGATGACTATTTGAAAAGAAACAATACAGTTATAGGAAAAATAATCGAAAAACTGCTTGATGTCTTAGAAAAAGAACTTAATTTATAAAAAATTATTGACAGATATAAAAATAAAAAAGTGACCTTTCACCTCAAATCTTTTTTTTTAACGAATTTACTTTAAGATAAGTTAGTTAAAATGAAGGGATTTGAACCCCTGGAATTAAATATTAATTTTGATAAAAAATATATCAATACTTATCATTTAAGAATATAAAAAAACAGAACATAATCAAAAAAGTTTTCAATAATGATTTATGGTCTGCACTGCAAGATTAAAAATAATAAGTAACTTTGTATTAACTTGTTTCGCCTATAATCAAACTTGGGTCGCCCAGAAGAGCCCATTCCTGCACAGTTTTTGCATCTATACAAGAGCCACTACCACTAGGGGCGTTCCAATCTATTGGGTTTTCTGATACAAATTTTGTAATGCACTCTATCCAAATCTTGCCAATGACTTTTTCACCAGAATCGTATTCCTTGAAAAACTGCAGGCTTAACCAGTTACTTCCAGCTCCTTCATACTCAGCACTGTACCAACACAGTCCAGTAAAACCAATTGCTGCAATAGAGCCACCATTTAGGTTATTTACTAACTTCCAACTCCAGAGAATGGTGCGGGACAGGTCCCAAAAAACACAACACTCAGCTGGGATGGTGGCGATTATGATTCTGGAGATGTTGTTACCTATGATGTTTATTTTGGAACGAATCCTGATCCTCCTTTTATTGATCAAATAGGGCTATTTGCATGGGACAACATTCACATTGTGTATGCTGTATCCTCATTACAATCCAACACCCGTTATTACTGGAAAATCGTAGCAACTGACATGCAAGATGCCTCATCCCATGGGCCGCTCTGGTCATTTACCACCATATAGGAATATAGCAGGGAAACAGGGACTATTTTTCACTGTTCTTTGAAATAAT
>JAWOGM010000031.1:0-9187 GCA_046496795.1 Thermoplasmatota archaeon | reverse complement strand
GAATGGTGGTATTTTGACGCTGTTTTTGAAAATGGATACAGCATTCACTTTGGGCTTCGAACTTATCATATTAAAAAAAGCGGTATTGTCCAAGCAAGAATCACCATCTATAAAGATGGAAAAGTTATCTCTGCAACTGTGAAACCATATCTTTATTCAAATTTTTCAACATCAAATCAGCACCCGTTTGTTGCCATAGATGGAAAAACAGTAATGGAATTAAATAAAGATCATTATAATAAAACAGGAGAATGGAAGTATTATATACGATTTTCGATCGGGAAAAATGCGTTTGATTTGACTTTTTTAGGCCAAACAAAAGGATGGAAGATTGAGACGTCTGCTACATGTTGGGCGGTTGCTCTTCCAAAAGCCTCTGTAACCGGTAGCATTACAGTAGATGGAAGTAATATTAAGGTCAACGGTATTGGTTATCATGATCACAACTGGGGTTATTCACCAACTACAGCTGTTAGTAATCATGGTTGGTTTTGGGGAAGGATTACCAGCGATACTCTAAATATAACCTGGTCAAAAGTTATAAAAGACAAAAAACAAGGAGATCTTCTATCAATTATAAATCAGGATAGTATGCAGATAAAGGATACCTCTAATTTTTTCAATATACCTCCTTCTTGCATAACATTTAATGTTCAAAATTTTATAACAAATAGGAAAAAAAGAATTCCAAAAAAATTTGAGTTAAGGTTATCACATAATTCTACTCAAAAAGAATCAGTGTTGAAGGCAAATATCTCAATGAATACCTATGATATCCATCATAGCAGGATTTTTACTATTCACTACTGGAGATTTCATATTAAAGCAAATGGAATGATACAAGTCGGATCAACCATTGAATATTTAGAAGATAAACCTCAAATAATTGAGTATCTTTTATTTAAAACATAATCTTTTCACATTTTTTCAACGCAAATTATTAAGATATTGTTTGTTATCACCTTCTATAATGATTATCAGTAAACAAAAAGATTTTCAGGAAATAATTCGCCTAATTTATGAACAACCAGTTTTCATTGTTGGCTGTAGTCAATGTGCAACACTGTGCCATACTGGTGGAGAAGAAGAAGTAAAAACAATAAAAAATCAATTAGAGGATAATGGAATTGGTGTTTCTGGTTGGATTATTTTAGATCCTGCGTGTCATCGCAATAATAGCATACGTCTATTTAAGAATTATTCAAAACAGTTATCCCAAACAAAGACAATCCTTGTTCTTTCTTGTGGCAATGGAGTACAAACTGTATCAAATCTTTTTGAAGATAAAACCACAATATCTGGCTGCGATACATTATTTTTAGGAGAAATAACCCGTTTACATGAATTTAATAAACAATGCAATCTCTGTGGGGAATGTCTTCTTAACTTATTTGATGGACTCTGTCCAATCTCCAAATGTCCAAAATCCATGTTAAATGGTCCCTGTGGGGGATCTGTTAATGGTAAATGTGAGGTAAATTCTGAATATGATTGCGTCTGGACCACCATATATAACAAATTGAAAAAGAAAGGTAAACTCAATAAACTTTCTAGTATTCAAAAACCGAAAGATTGGTCCAAATCTCTCGAGATGAGCAGGAGGAGATCACATTAATAAAAAAAGCAATCTTCAACAAATACTTGAGAAAGGAAGATTTGCAGTTACAGCAGAAATCAGCCCTCCAAAAGGATCAGATCCAGAAAAGATTAGGGGAAAAGCCTCTATTCTCCATGAATATGTTGATGCATGTAATATTACCGATAATCAAACCGCTGTAGTCCGAATGTCAAGTATAGCAGGATGTTCTCTGCTTTTACAGATAGGTTTGGATCCCATAATGCAGTTGACATGCCGGGATAGAAATAGAATTGCTCTTCAAAGTGATGTTCTTGGTGCATCTGCAATGGGTATAAAAAATATGTTACTTCTTACAGGAGATCATCAATCCTTTGGCAATCATCCAGAGGCTAAAGGTGTTTTTGATGTTGATTCAATACAGCTAATTGAAATTGTTTCACATATGAAACAAAAAGGTATTTTTCAAAACGGTGATAAGATTCTTGCAGGAAATCCAAATGTTTTCATCGGAGCAGCAGCAAATCCCTTTGCGAATAATCCTGAACTTAGTATACTTCGTCTGGTAAAAAAGATAAAGGCGGGAGCGCAATTTATTCAAACACAAAGTGTGTTTAACATTGAAACTTTTAATTCATGGATGGATGAAGTTCGCTCTCAGGGACTTGATAAAAAAATACATATTATTGCTGGAATAACTCCACTAAAATCTATTAAGATGGCAGAGCGGATGAAGTTTTTTGTTCCAGGAGTTGATATACCTGATTATCTCTATCAACAGATAATAAAGTCTTCTAATCCTCAACAAGAAGGGAAAAATATTGCAATTGAGCTTATGCAAACCATTAAAAAAATGAAAGGGGTACATGGGATCCATATCACTGCTTTGTTTTGGGAAGAAATAATCCCTCGTCTTATATGTGACAGTGGTTTATGTCATCGTTGACGATATAAATTAATGACAATCTTGTCTTTTTATTAAGTTTCATTTTAGTCGTTTTTTTACTCATTATTTATTTATCATTTGTTTTTTAAAATAATAAATTTCGTTTGTAATAGATCTCTCAAATTGTAGTATTTGGACTTTAACTTTAAATATACTAACAAAAGATTATGTCAGGATTGATTTTTCACGATATCTATAGTCAATATATATAGGTGAGAAAAATAATTTGTATATCCTTTCATCTTGTATGTTTCTATAATCCTTTGTTAATCTGACAATGTAAAGTTAAGTAGAAAACTATATATTACTATAAAACTAATTAAATTTTATATAAATCAGTATAATAGAAATCGTAATAAGTAGCGTTACTTTATACCGAGAAAATATAACATAATAATTAAAAATCAATTCAAACACTTGGAAGTACGTTAAATATGCTTAAACAGTTAGGGGGATTTATTGAAAGAAAACCATCAATGGTTGTCTTAATAGTTCTATTAATTACCATAGGTTTTGCACTCTTTATTCCTTCTATTGAATTTAAAACAGATATCAGTGAATTTATGCCTGATGATGAAATAACGTATGCAAATGAACGAGTAAACAAATATTTTGGTTTATCTTCATTACCTATTTTTGCCCTGGTTGAAAATAATAAAGAACCTTCTGTAAATACTGCTCAATCGCTTCGAGATTTATACACCATTGAACAACAAATAAGTAATCATCCAGATGTAGAACGATTTATTGGCATTACAACTTTTCTAAATCCTGTTTGTATGATTCAATTTGGAAAAACTATTGAAGAATGTACTGATGAAGAAATTCAGATTGCTTTTACAGATATGATTATAGACATAGATACCAAGGAACTAAAAATATTTCCAACAGATTATCCAAACGATCCTGTTGTATATAAACGATTTCCTGGTATTTCAAAAGCAGAATCTGTTCCGAGCGCAGATATAAAAAACTGTTATATTTCAAAAGATGAACATTCAATGTTTTTCACCTTTGAAGTAACAGATCTTTCTAATCTTCATAACAATCTGAGGCCGACACTTTCAAAAGTAAATATTATGGAATGGTATTTAGAGTTTGAAAATTTAATTAAACCAGATGAAATTCTTGATATTACCTATCAACTATCTGCCCATATTGAACCAACACATCGATTATGGGTACTTGGCAGAGGAGTTTTACCAAATATTAGAGAAATACTGCATCACATTAGAAATAGAGAATTACTCACCTCATATACCATGGAGGCATATCTCTGGATTACTCCAGCTGGAGAATCTATATCATTTCCCATACCTCTCTCCACAGCCATTGTGTCTTTAAGAGAAAATACTATAACCATAGAGGTTTCACGTAGCGAATTAGCAAAATATGGGATAGCTCCACAAATTGGATGGTTTGAACTACCTGCTAAATTATCACAATTCAGAGCAGGAGTACGATATTATCAGAGAGGATTACTCAGACAACCGGGTGGAAGAATTTCTGCTCAAACAGAGTTTCTCATTGAACGACTAGAAAAAATACGCAATCGTCCCGTACTTGGAACATTTGCCGCAAAAATATTGCAAAACATGGGAGATCTCACATGGGAAGATTTTGATGAGCTTTTTGAATTATTAAAACAAACAGATATGATTCCAGAAACATTTGCTTTACATGATATCAATAGTAATTGGATTGAAATGGTTGATGAAAAAAATTCAAAGATTTCAACTAATGAATTTTTTATTATACCTTTTCTATTTGAAGATTTAAAACTTAATGCTATCGGTTTTTTATCAAAGGATTTTACACACAACGGAGCTGCCCAAGCAACACTAATAATCATTCAACTAGACTTATTTGATATGGATTATTCAGAAATGTTACGATTAAATAGGGAAATATTTAGCTTATTAGAAGAGTTAGATCAAAAGCTTGTTTCTGTTTCAATTCAAGCAACAGGTGAGTTAGAGGTTACTTCACAAATCAATGATTTGACATTACAAGCAAATCAAATACTTGGACCAGCTATGTTTGTCATAATTATTTTCATTTTATTTATTAGTTTTCGTAAAACATCCTACATCATACTTCCTCTTGTATCACTATTAATAGCTATGATCTGGTTAGTAGGAACTATGATACTTTTAGGAATAACTTTTAATGTCATTGCAGTTGCTCTTATACCCCTGATTTTAGGGTTAGGTGTTGATTATTCTGTTCATTTTCTGCATAATTACCGAGCAGAACTAAAGAAAGGGAACTCATCAATTTCTGCTATAAAAAAATCTATAAACGAAATTGGAGTAGCGATATTTCTTGCGTGGATCACCACCGTTATTGCATTTATGTCATTTTTATCATCAAGCATGATTCCCATACGCCAATTTGGGATATTACTTGCTTTTGGTATTACATACACGTTTATTTGTTCAATCACTTTTTTGCCTGCATTACGATACTTAATTGACCGAAAAAAAAATCCTGATATTACAATAAAGTTGAACGGCCTTAGCTCAAAATTCTCTTTATCAAAAATTATGGGGGCACTATCATTACTTGTAATTTCAAATAAAAAAAAGATACTGGTAATTATGGTATTGTTAACTATTGTTTTTGGAGTTGGCGCAAGTCAACTTGAACGAGGATTTGATTTGAATCAATTTGTACCAAGAGATGATCCTTCAATGGAGCTGTTTAGCACCCTAGTAGATTATTTCCCATATGCAAGTGAAGGCCAGGAATACTATCTCATTGAAGGTAACGTAGCAACAGTTCAAGTCTTAGAAGGAATTGCTCAAACCCACAAAAACGCTCAGGATGACACCTTTGTTGCTCGAAATCCCGATGGAACAGTAAAAGTAAATAGTATTTATTCAGAGATACAACTTGCAATAAAAAATAATAATTCTTTAATAGAGGCATTTAACATTAATGAACAAACAGGAATACCTCGAACAGATGCCGATGTCAAAGCCCTTTTTGATTATCTTTACAAAGGTCAATCTCTTGATTTAGAAGATTTTGAAACAGAAGATATTGATATAATAGGATTTTCAACTGCTCAAATAGAAATGGTATTATACCAAAGCAATCAGCAATATACTGCAACAGTGATCCGATATCATCTGGATTCAGGATTTCGACAGACAGAAGGAAACATTCAGAAAAATCTAGAGATTCTTTCAGAAGAACTCTCCGATAATCTTGCAAACTATGGAGAGGGTAGCGTTATTATCACAGGCAATGCGCAAATACAATTAAGTAATACTACCAATCTTACCTCAAGTCAATTTCTTTCAACAGCTATTTCACTTCTTCTTGCAGCAATTGTTCTTATTATTGCCTATAGAAATATTTCATTAGGACTTATCACTATGATACCAGTATGTTCCTCCATAGTCTGGATACTAGGAACCATGTATTTCTTAGGATACATCTTAGATGTACTCACCGTTACTGTAACAAGTATTACTATAGGCATAGGAATAGATTATTCCATTCATGCTACTGAACGATTCAGACTTATAACAAAGAAAACTGGAAATATCGAACAAGCAGTATATGAAACAATTTTTCATACCGGAGGTGCGTTATTGATAGCGGGATTAACTACTGCTCTTGCGTTTGGTATATTAATTCTTGCACCAATACCACCTCAACAACGATTTGGAATTATTCTTGCATTAACAATTTTTTACTCATTAATAACAACTATTCTTATGTTACCTATCATATTAGAAAAATGGGCTAATTGGAGAAAAAACAAAAAAGGATATATTATCACTAAAGGACCGATAAAAGACAAAGAAGCATAAGATGTCTGTTTCATGAAAAGGATAATACTTTTCGTAAAGTATGTATAAGGGTTTTTGATACTAGCCTTTAAGGTATTACTATGGTAAAAGAACAGATGAAAAAAATACTTGTAACAGGAGCTGTTGGTCAAATCGGTTCTGAGCTGACCATGATGTTACGCGAAAAATATGGAAACGACAATGTCCTTGCAACAGGGAGAAAAACTAAACCAAGTGAAGCTATTTTAAATTCTGGTCCTTTTGAATTTATTGACATCTGTAAAAAAGAGACAGTTGAAAAAGTAGTAGAGGAATATGATATTGATACCATTTATAATATGGCAGCAATTCTTTCTGCAGTAGGAGAAGAAAAACCTATGCTTTGTTGGGATGTCAATATCAACGGGCTGTTTAACATTCTTGAGATTGCACGAGAGCATGGCATGGTCCGTGTATTTGTCCCAAGTTCAATTGCTGTATTTGGACCAGAGACACCTAAAGATAATACTTCACAGGAGACCATTCTTCGCCCTAAAACTATGTATGGAATTTCAAAAGTCGCAGGGGAGCTACTGGGCGATTATTATGTCAAACGATTCAATCTTGATGTCAGAGGTATACGATATCCCGGTATTATAAGCAGTGAGACACTACCAGGAGGAGGTACAACAGATTATGCTGTCGAAATTTTTTATGAAGCAATAAAACAGAAGAAATATACCTGTTTTCTACGCGCAGATACTATTCTACCTATGATGTATATGCCAGATTGTCTAAAGGGCACTATTGATTTGATGGAAGCAGATATAGCAAAATTAAAACATCATAGTGATTTTAATTTAGGAGCCATGAGTTTCTCTACTGAAGATCTTGCCTCAGAGATTACAAAACATATACCTGATTTCACCTGTGATTATAAAACAGATTTCCGTCAGGCAATTGCTGAATCCTGGCCACGATCCATTGATGATAGCGCTGCTCGCAAGGAATGGGGATGGAAACCAAAATATAACTTATCTTCAATGACAGAAGATATGATTACAAAACTTCAAAGACGTTATGATGATGGTGAGCTTTAGCATCATCTTTTAAAAAAATTTACATTAGAAAGTTTTATGTGCTTTAAATGTAATGACGGATTCATATATGAGGTGAGAAAAACTTGCAAGAATTAGAGGAGATTAGAGAATATATGGAAGTAAATATTGATACGATTAAAAATTTTTTAGGAGATGAGTCTGATTATCTCCTTTATCATACAAGTCAAAAAATACCAAAAGAATCATTATATCTACCCGGACCAGATTTTATAGATAGAACCCTGGTTGATTCAGATAGATCTACTCAAGTTTTAAAAAATTTACAATCCATTTATAACCACGGGCGACTTGCAAACACAGGATATTTGTCTATTCTTCCGGTTGATCAGGGAATAGAACATTCAGCAGTTGCATCGTTTACTCCAAATCCCATATATTTTGATCCTGAAAATATTGTTAAACTTGCGATTCAGGGTGGATGTAATGCTGTTGCATCAACACTTGGGGTTTTAGGATCGGTCTCAAGAAAATATGCCCATAAAATTCCTTTCATCGTTAAAATAAACCATAATGAACTGCTCACATATCCTAATACTTTTGATCAGATACTTTTTGCTAGTGTGGAACAAGCATGGGAGATGGGTGCTGCAGCTATTGGTTGTACTATCTATTTTGGATCTGAACAATCATCAAGACAGATACAAGAAGTTAGTCAAGCGTTTAAACACGCACATGAAATGGGTCTGGCAACCATTCTTTGGTGCTATCTAAGAAATAGTGCGTTTAAGAAAGATGGGGCAGATTATCATGCAGCCGCTGATCTTACCGGTCAGGCAAACCATCTTGGAGTGACTATTGAAGCAGATATTGTAAAACAAAAATTGCCAACAAATAACGGTGGCTATCTGGCTCTTAATAGAGATGGGGTAACATATGGTAAAATTGATAAGCATGCCTATGATAAACTTGTAACTGATCATCCAATTGATCTTACACGATATCAATTAGCCAACTGTTATATGGGTCGAGTGGGATTAATCAACTCAGGTGGTGCTTCTGGTGAAAATGATTTTGCTCAGGCTGTAAAAACTGCTGTAATCAATAAACGAGCAGGTGGTATGGGGCTTATATCAGGCAGAAAAGCATTTCAGAAACCTTTTGAAGAGGGTAAAAAGCTTCTTCATGCTATTCAAGATGTATATCTCTGTGATGAAGTTACAATTGCATAACCTTCATTTTTTTCTTTAATATTTAAAATATTTAAAAACCTTTAATCTTATGCTAGATTTGAATGGGGCAGACAATAGCAGAGAAAATATTATCAAATCACAATATTGAGAAAAAAAAAGTTTTTGCTGATGATTTTGTTGATGCATCTATTGATTGTGCAATGAGTCATGATAATACCGGTTTAATTTCATCAATTTTTAAAAAAATAGGTAAAAAAAAGGTGTGGAATCCTAATGATATCGTTATTGTTCTTGACCATAGAACACCAGCTAACACTGAACAAACTGCGATAAATCATAAATTAATTAGAGAATTTGTCTATCAGCAAAAAATACCCCACTTTTTTGATGTCGGACAGGGAATTTGTCATCAACTCTTAGTAGAACATGGATTTATAAGACCAGGTATGCTTATTGTTGGGGAAGGCCAGCTCCTGGTGGAAAGAAAAGCGGGTCTTTGGAAGATAGTGCAGCCGGGGTCTGTTTCATCCACAATACTGTACCGTATCCGTGAGACACCTTGATACGCCCGCAGTGACCAGCACTCACAATGAATAGTTCTGGTATTGCAGAACCCGGCTATCTGTACCTGT
>JAWOGM010000015.1:0-23034 GCA_046496795.1 Thermoplasmatota archaeon | reverse complement strand
TTTATTTATTCTATAAGATACAACATCTCGCCCTAGGCCAACTTTTTTACCTATTTGACTATTTGATTGCCTGCAGTCTAGATCAAGTTCATAAAGTATTTTTCTATCTTTCAGATCTAATTTCATCATAATTTACAAGGTTGTAAATCTATTCTATCTATTTTACAATTTTGCCTTAAAACAACTTATTACTAGTTAAGTATATAAGGAAATTTCTTATTAAAACTAGAATTGAAGGATGAGGATGTCAAGAGAAAAAAAATCGTTATTACTTGTTTCTATGCCCTTTGCAGAGACTAGTATTCCATCGATACAACTTGGGCTTCTTGAATCATATTTAAAAGAACGAGATGTTACTATTACCTCAAGACATTTGTATCTTAAAGCAGCTGATTGTTATGGCCTTCATAATTATAATTTTTTAATCAATAGTCCCAATGATCCTTATGTTGCCCAAATGGTTTTTTCAAAATATGTTTTTCCAGAGCATTGGCAGAAAAACCAAGAAAAATTCAGAAATTATTATGAAAACAACCTTTGTAATAATAATGATCTTTTAGAAAATCTCAGTTTTGAAAGCTATACTAAGCAAACAGACAGATTCATGGAATGGATTTTAAACAATATACAGTGGAATACCTATGATATTATTGGTTTTACTCTTAATTATGGTCAGTTCTTGTCTTCTCTTGCAGTTGCTAAAAAAATAAAGGAGCAATATCCTGAAAAAAAAATTGTTTTTGGCGGTAGTACATCAATTAATGAGCTAGGTCAGAGGATACTATCAATTTTTGACTATATCGATTTTATTGTTTCAGGGGAAGGCGAAGAAGCATTATTTTTACTTACAAACAATTTTGAAAATTATCATACGATTCCCGGTCTTATTTACAGAGAAAAAAACAATGCAGTCTGGAATAAAAACAATACCTGTATTGATATGAATACTTTACCATATCCTTGTTTTGAATCATATTTTAATGAGCTAATACATGTTTCAAGAGAGATACTTCAATATCATCAATTGTATGGACGGCTACCAATTGAGCTTTCCCGTGGGTGCTGGTGGAACAACTGTACATTTTGCAATATCGGTGCATATAACAAAAAATATCGGGAGAAAAACTATGATCGTTTTGTTGATGAGCTGCAGTTTTTATCTGATACATACCATATGCTTGATTTTCAAGTAATTGGAACGACACTTCCCCAAAAAGGTTACAAAGATCTTTGTGAAAAAATAATGAAACTCAACCGTGATTTTACACTCATTATTGAATCACGAGCAGGATCGCTTAACAGCAAGGACTATAGTCTTCTTAGACAAGCAGGGTTTACTCATATCCAAACAGGAATTGAGACGTTTAGTACCAATTATATTAAAAAAATGAACAAAGGAGTACGAGTAATCGATAACATCGCAGCGTTAAAATTTTGTAAAGAAAACCATATCAAAAATTCATATAATCTCATTGTAGATTATCCTAATGAGGAATCAATTAATTTTAAGCAAACAGAAAAAAATATACAACTATTTCAAAAATATCTAGAGCCACCAAATATCAGCAAATTTGTAGTAGGCTTTCAAAGCCCTATCTATAACAACTTAGAACAATTCAACATCGAGAAATTAGAACCAAAAATTATTGATACTCTTATGTATCCAGAAGAGATATTTGATAAAGATTTCTTTTTCTTTTATTCATGTACAAGAAAAAAGGAAATAGATAAAAATCCTTGGGAAAGACTTGTATCAGATTGGAAAAGAAAGTATGAAGAGCAAAAAAAACTAGGTGTAAAAAGAGACATCGATCTTGAAAAATTAGTTTTTTATTATAAAGACGGTGGTAATTTTATAAAAATATATGATAAAAGACAGGGCGATAATGCAATGATTTACATGCTCAATAATGATGAAAGAAACGTGTTTTTAGCATGTACTGATGTTATTTCAAAAACAGAGTTAGTAAATAATTTTATTGACATGGGTCCATCTAATATAGAAACAATTCTTAATGGGTTTGTCCAAGCAGGAATTGTATATAAAGAAAATGAATGGTATGTATCTTTGCCAATCAGCTATCAAAAATATTATAATAAAGAAATTATTAAAAAAACTGAAAGCATCGAGGAGATTAGGGAATATATTCAAAATTTGTAAAAACTGATTTTTATTACTTATTCCTACAAAAGTAAACAAAAAAGACAGTTTTTGGAATTATGTAGGAATTTTTAGATATAGGGCTTTATGTTCACAGACTGAATTATTGTTTTTAATTATTTTTAGGGGAAAAGAAAAATGAAAGAAAGAAATAGCCTTGAAATTAATGATAGAGGCTGCAGACCTACATGCATACCCAGGTGCGAAAAAGATATTTATTATTCAAAGAGTTTGAAAGAAAAAAATAGGGGCCGAAAGAAAATGGTTAATGAATTAGACATCGATTATTCTATCGAAACCATAAGTGAACCTCTAAAAAAATTCCAAACTTTTCAAAAAGTTGCACATAAAAATTATGATTCAAAGGATTTAGAGCAAAACATTCAACCCAAGGATTACTTGGATATTGTTTCATCTAACATACCAAAAGAGCTAATATCTGAAGATAATTATGAGGAAATAAAAAACATCGCTGACAATTTCAGAGGGAGTTTAACTAGCTTTTTTGGTTTTGAAACAAGTTTAATGGATTCTCAACCAAGATCCGATTATCTCTTTGCAATATCCTCTAAATTTAATGAAAGGGAAGAATTATTAACCATACTTGAAAGAAATGGATTGCCAGAAAGTTTATTGAAAAAGAGAGTATGGACTAATGTTAAAACATTTACAAAAAAATGGGCTGAAAAAGACACGATTATAAACAACAACATTTTAGGTCTTTGGTTTGAATTTGATGCAGCCAATACAGAAAGAGATGCAGAAATACCTGGTATTTTCACACATACAATCTCAATAAAAAAAGATTCAGATATAAAATGGGTCTTTGATGATCTTCTACCATTAATTAAAGAAAAAGAAGCCCCTTCTGAATTGAAATCAAAAATAACAGATTGTGTTAGGAAATTACCTGGAAACTCATCCATATATCAAATAGGAATAATGCTCCAAAGAGAATGCAATGATATCAGGCTTGTTATCAAAAGAATAAATCACAACGAAATAATTCCATATCTAAAATCTATTGGATGGAATGATGACTCAGGAAAAATCCAAAATCTAATAAAAAAACTTGAGAGATATTGCTCAAGAATTGTACTCCATATAAGTATTGGAGAAAGCATAGATAGCAAAATAGGATTGGAATGCTCTTTTTATCCTGATGAAAAAAATCAAAATGAGAAATGGATGAAATTTTTTGATTTTCTGGTGAAAAATAAATATTCAAAACCAGATAAAATTGAATCAATTTTAAAATTTCCTGGTGTCGAATATGGTTATGGATTTTCTAGTGACGAAGAGATAATCACAAAAATGACAGATAACTATCTAAACCAAAAGATAATAAGATTTATTAGTCACGTAAAAATTTCATATGAACCAAACTCTAAAATAAAGTCAAAAGCATATTTTGGGGTTAGAAACATCTCTGAGAAATAAAATAATCGTTTCAAATAGAGATAGATAATATGAAATTTGCAACAATAGGCCATCTAGATTCTGAAAGTCGTCTAAAACAAATACCTAGAGAATGGATAAAAGAAAAACGAGATTTGATTGTTTCCCCAGAATTAAATATTAATAATACAAAGGGATACATAATTGCACTTAAAATTACTGCTCAGCATATGATGAATTTACCTAAATCAACTGTTCGGCAGAAAATTCTAGATAGCGTACTTTTTGCTCAAAATGAACTAGATGTAAACATAATTCAGCTCGGAGCCTTGACCACCTCTGTTACCAGTGGCGGTTTATGGGTTTCAGAACAGGATGAATTCACTGGTTTTGTAAACCATGGAGATAGCTATACAGCAGCGATAACTTGTAAAATCGTAGAAAAAGCGTTGAATATATTAAAAAAGGAATCTTTAGATCTTAATATTGCAATTGTGGGCGCATATGGTATTATCGGGGAAGCGGTATCTAAAATTCTTGTACCTAGGTTTCAACATTCAATTTTAATTGGACGTAGAGAAAAAAAATTAGAAGAACTTTCAAAAAATTTAATAGGTAATTATGATATAACAACATCTTTAAAAACAAAAAGTGCAGATATTATTGTCACAGCAACTAGCCATCCTACAGCACTGTTAAATTCAAATAATCTGAAAAAAAATGCAATAATTGTTGATGTTTCCCAACCTGTAAATCTTACAAAAGATGTATGCCAAAGAAGGCCGGACATTTTTAGAATTGACGGCGGATATGTTGATTTTCCTATAAGACAAAAGATACCAATCCCAGGTATGCCATCAGGAAAAATTTTTTCATGTATTGCTGAGGTAATAATGCAAGCAATGGAAAATGAACAAAAAAACCATGTGGGCTCTATTGATATGGAATACCTTAAAAAGACAGAAACATTGGGGGAGAAATACAAATTTGTATTGAGCGAGCTAACAAATTTCGGAGTTCCGATTAATAATATGTATAAAATTTAATTATAACATATAAAATCTCTTTGTATTTAATTTTAATTATTTTTAAAAAATATCAGTATAATATGACATATCAGCATATGTAATTATTATCGGGCGATTATTTCCTTCTCCAGCACAAAAAAACATTAGGAAAGGCTTTTCCTTAAATTTCTTAGGCATCACTTCTCGCATAATATCGATTTTATATCCAATTGTATCTAGAATTATCATACATGTTAACTAAATTCAGGTTTTATATTATAAAAAGATTCCAAATTATATTAAATATCATGAACAGAATTATTTCTACTTACTGTAATTAGAGACAACTCACCCTCATCAATTAAACAAGGAGTCATAATAGATTCTTTAAGAGCAAAAGGCATTACTACTGCAACCTCTAAGTTCTTGCTTTTTTGGAGGCATAGGATACTAGGTATAGCCATTTTTTTATAATTTAAAAGTCCATTATGCAAAAGTATTAGCTGGGACAATTCTTTCTTTGAATATTTATTGCCAACTTCATGAAATATCTCTCTATCTCTGCATAATGTATTAATTTTAAATTTAATGGCTGTAATTTTCCTTCTATGAGTCGCACTAATACTAAGATTAAAATCGAACGATAAACTGAAATTAATAATTGAATCTGGAAGTATTTTATCATTAAAAAGATGATAATTATCTAAGCTTTTATAATCATCAAAGGAACTAACAATAATCATACGATATTCAGGCAAATATCGCACAATATCTTCAAAAACTTAATCTTCTAGACCAAGAACTTTCTGGAATATATATTGAGACACTCCAAAAGCCGATATTATAAATTTATTCATAAATCCTGAATCAAACTAATAGTATGAATTATCTAGATTTTTAGCAATTCAACTAAAATTCTATGATTATATCAAAGGAGAAAGTATCTCATGAAAACTTGGATAATGCAAACTAAAATATAAGTAATTAGAGCAATGTCTGGACATATAATAACAGAATTCCAAAGGATAGGAGGTTTTTCAAAAATAAATTATATTTTACAAATTATTTTTTTAACTAAAAATCGCTGAGTTAAAAGAAATATTTGAATAAGACAATCCATCGTTTTTTGAATAGGTAGATTCGCCTCCAACATAAAAAACAATGAAGGGATTGTCTTTCAAATTTTTTCTAATTCGGTCTCTCACATCATACATCATATGACCTAATGTTTCAAATCTAGTAATGCACGAGGAAATCAATCCAAATGTGGGATTAAATAAAATATATTCCATGTTATTATCAATAACATTAAATAAACCTTTCCCATCAATAGTCAAAATTGATGCATTTGAACCAATAAGCTTACATGTTAAAAGTAAGGAATTTCCTAAAATGATACCTATTACATGAGCAGAATCGTTGTTTTTTGATAAATTTGAGACTCGGCCACCGATGGGAAAATAAAAGGTTGTACGAAACCATGTTTCCTCCTTTAATATTTCTTTTGGCCATTTCAATAATCGTAAGAACTCTTCTAATGCTGGTTTACCATTGATTTCATGGATGATTCTTTTATCTTTACTAATCTTTGTTATCTCAAATTCAATATCTGTTCTTTTCAAATTATTAGTTGATTTGACAAAAAATTCCTTATTAGTTTTTAAGCCTAAAGACACAATAGAATTTTTCACTACGTGTTTGTTATAAAATTGATAGTTGTCAAAACCGGGACCATCATCAAGTGTAGCTCCACTAAGCATTGAGAAATTTGGCATATGTCCAATCATTTCTTCAATTATTTCTTCATCTCTAGCAACTCCCATTTGCATTGTATGTTGAGACATAGAGAATAGTTTCATAAGTGTTTTTGGTGCTGCTCCAGCTTTGATTATTTTTTTTTTGCCCATTGGTGGAATATTTGGTACTTCTGCTCCTGAAATAACGTTTAATAAAAACCCATTCTTAAAACTACTATGACTAAGATTCTTTTTTATTTCTTCAGCACATTGAAATGCTGCTTTTTTAGGGTTTCTTTTTGTATTATGACCAATGCCAATAGCAGCATCCATTTCATCTGATGAAACAGCTAAAGCTGTTGCACCTCGAGCAAAACAACCATCATTATTTAGAAAACCTCTCACCGTTCCACCGACTAATTTCAAATCATCTGGAAAAACTTCATATATTCCATCTAAGAATTTGTCAAAACCTCCATTTTTCATGTAATGAATGGTTGAAAAAAGAACTAAAAAATCTGGTGTTTCTTTTAGTTGACTGATGATCTTTTCTGCCAACTCTTTTCCAGATTCTTTTGCATTCCATCCTCTGGTAGTTCCAATAACAGCCTTGGTATCGTTATCGCCCATGTTGCTATTCCATCCATTAATTTATTATTAAAATCAAAATTAGGTCATTTATTAGTCATAATTGCAACTTGACCATCTTTTTCCATTATTTTTAATATTTCTCGACGGGCATTCTCTAACTCAACCTCAATTAAACCTTTATTTGAGAGAGCAGGAATAATTGCCACTAATGCATTGTCTGTATCTGGAAATATGAAAAATAGTGCCTCATAATCTTGAAGCCTGAATTCCATTTCTCCAAGACCTGCTTGAGAATAATCACGGATAACATTAAACACATCATCCATAGCACGATGAATAATATCCCAGACCTCATGAATCTCAGGGCTAAAACCATCAGTATCATCAGAAGGCAATACACTAATCATATTCTGACGAGCAACCATACAAGCAAGAACATCATCAAGTTTCAGTAAATCATCTAATACTATTGAAATAGGATCCTGCATTCTATTACCCACCTTCCTATATATGACACAAATGTAATATATACTGTAGAACTAGAGCTATAAAGAATTAACTACTATAAAATACTTTGTACAACAATTTATACCAGAGTACAGAAAAATATCTATACCACTTCCATCTCCAGTAAGTACTTTTTAAATCCCCTAGTTATTTCTTATAAAAACTATTTTCAGTATTCGTGTCAGGCCTTTTGTTTATAGATCTTCTCTTTTACCTGCCAACAAATTTAGCTTCAAAGAACTATAGATGGGTGCCATTTAAGTACCTAAAAAATATTTAATCGTTTGCTATGACAACTAAAAAAGATGAAATAGAATTAACTGTAAAAAAAAATCTAAAAAATTGGCAAAGAAAAAGTAAAATTCATAGTGCTTTATGGTTCATATTCAGAAAAAAAACAAACACCACGATCAGATATTGATTTAGCAGTATACTATGATGATTCAAAGGAAAACCGTTTTAAATTTAGAATGCAAGTATTAGGGGAAGTACACGAAAAATTTGACATACAAATATTTCAAGACTTACCACTATTCATAAAAAATGAAGTTTTGAAAGGGAAAGTATTGTATTGTTCCGATCATAAAATTCTATACGAAACCGACAGGAGGACCTATCAAGATTTTGAGCAATTCAAATACAGATTCTATGATTACATAAAAGGAGGAATTATCTCTTGAGAACTGATATAATACAAACAAAAATAAAGGAGATAGAAGACAGCCTTAACCTAATAGCTTAAAATTTACCTGAAAGCTTTCCAAAATTTTCAAAACTAGGACTCTTAAAAGACGGTATATACAAAAAACTAGAATTTTGTATCGAAAGTGTCTTTGATATCTGTGCAATCATTAATACAGACCTTAAATTAGGCATACCAGAAAGCGATGAGAACATTATAGATAATTTGATAAGAACCAAAATCATCAATGAGGATATGGGAGTAATCTTAAAATCTATGAAAGGGTTTAGAAATATACTTGAACACAGATATGGTAGAATAAATGATGAAATAGTATATACCATCATCAAGGAACAATTACAAGATTTTTACAACTTTATTGGAATAATAGAAAAAACAATCAAAGAATATTCATTTCCATAAAAATATTGATCATATACGTTCAATGTTTAGATCTCTACAAAACCTATATGATCTTTTGGATAATGTTAGAGGCCTAGGATTAGGTTTAAACATCAAAACTTTCATTACTATATTGGCTCCCTATTTTTCTACTACAATATCTTCTCAAATCTTTTCCACCAACAATTTATAGTATTATGCAAAAAATCATTTTTTAAACAAAAAACAACATCTCTTTTATACACAATCCAATTTACATAACGGTGAACCCATGCCAAATCTACAAACAACAATATCTAACCTCACTCTACAAAACCCCACTATACTAGCCTCTGGAATCATGGATGAAGATGCAGGAAGCATGAAACGAATAATGAAAAACGGAGCAGGAGCAATAGTTACCAAATCAATAGGAATAAAACCAAGAGCAGGGTATCCCAACCCCACCCTCATCGAACTAGAAACAGGAATACTCAACGCAATGGGACTTCCAAACGCTGGAATCAAACACTTCAAAGAAGAAATGAATCAACTCCAACACCTCCAAACACCAATCATCGGCAGTATATACGCCTCAAACCCCAACGATTTTATAACACTTGCACAACAAATGCAGGAATATAAAGCAGCAGCACTAGAACTTAACCTTAGTTGCCCCCATGCAAAACAATTTGGCCTCGAAGTAGGTACAGATCCTAAACTCATAAAAACAATAACACAAGCCGTTAAAGAAAACGTTTCTATCCCTGTATTTGTAAAACTCTCACCAAATGTCACCGACATTGTTACCTTGGCACTAGCAGCAGAAACAGCAGAAGCAGACGCTATCGTTGCAATCAACACCATAAAAGCAATGAAAATCGATATTGAATTCCAACAACCAGTGCTTTCAAACAAAATTGGAGGATACTCAGGAAAAGGCATCAAACCCATAGCTATACGATGTGTGTATGATATAGCCAAACACATAAATATCCCTATTATCGGAGTAGGGGGCATCCAAACAGGCACAGATGTCATTGAATTTCTCATGGCAGGTGCCAGCGCTGTACAGATAGGCGTGGGAATATACTATAGAGAGCTAGATATATTCCAAAAAATACAACAAGAACTAACTGAATGGATGAACAATCATAACATACAAACCATCAATGAACTCATAGGAGTGGCACACAAATGAACATCCCAAAACCTATCAAAATACAAAACAAAATACAAGAAACAGATACCATACAAACCCTCATGTTCACCTATCCCGGACCAGTACACCCCGGTCAATTCTACATGATATGGATCCCCAACTATGACGAAATACCTATGAGTGTTTCCATCATCATGAGAAATACTAAAGCCATCACCTTTAAAATCATAGGAGAAGCAACCAAAGCACTCGCCGCATTAACAACAAACGATGCCATAGGAATACGAGGACCCTATGGAACCAGTTATCATCAACAAGGGAACCATATTCTCTTTGTTGCAGGAGGCACAGGAATAGCAATGCTTGCACCTGCCATAGAACAAGCCACAAGAGCAAATAAAAAAGCAACCGTTATCATAGGGGCAAAAACAAAAAAAGAACTTTTCTTTATTAACCGAATAAATAAAACCGGTGCCACCGTACATATCACCACTGATGATGGAACACAAGGAACAAAAGGATACGCAACAGATATTGCACCAACCATGCTTAAAAAGGAACCTATTGACAGTATCATGACCTGCGGACCAGAACCCATGATGAAAAAACTCTATACCCTCAGAAACTCAATACCTTTTCAGGCTTCACTAGAACGGTACATGAAATGTGCTATAGGCATTTGTGGACAATGCTGTATTGGAGAAGGAATGCGAGTTTGCAAAGAAGGACCTATATTTACTGAACAAACATTAAAAACAATACCAGAGTTTGGCATTTATAAACGAGACTCTTCAGGAAAAAAAATATATTTCAAGGATTTGTAGTAATGCAACGAAAAATAATTATTGCAATCACTCTTCTTCTTGTGTTATGTCTTGTACTCATAACTCTCTCAATTCTCCCACTCCTCATAACCCCTGCCAATCAATGGTCCATACAGGAAACACAAATCGATAAACTCCATCAACTTGGCTTTTATGGATCGGGAATAACCATAGGAATAATAGATACTGGAATAGACTCAAACCATCATGAATTTGACCAAACTTCATTTCTTGGATGGAACGATTTCATTCACCACCAAGACACATACTACGATGATGAGGATCAAGGTACACATATTGCAGGAATACTCATCTCCCAGGGGTCATACCATGGACTAGTATCGGGAATAAACCTCAAGGGTATAGCCCACAAGGCAGAATTATTCATCGTTAAAGCAATACCAAAAAACCACTACCTATTTGGAGGAGGAAATGATAGTATTATAGCAGATGCAATACAATTCTGCATAGATAACAATGTAGATATCATACTCCTCTCATTAGGAATGAGCCCAGACTATATTGATTTTTCAACAAACACAAAGACAACAGAAAAAATAAACCAGGCAATACAACAGGGAATTTTTATTGTCGCACCTGCTGGAAACGATCAGCACCATGATGATGGAGATGTCTGTTTTCCTTCAACAATTCCCAATGTCATAAGCGTAGGCGCAATCAAACAAACAAACACCATCACCTCCTTCACTTCAAAAGGACATCAATATCCTTGGTCAATAAATCCTAACAAAAAACCAGAACTAGTAGCTCCAGGAGAAAAAATCATGTCAACACGAACAAACGGAGCCTACGGTCAACTCAGTGGAACACCACAAGCAGCAGCCTTTGTCTGTGGAATTCTTGCACTCCTACTCGAAGCGTATCCTGAGTATAAACCAAACGGGGCGAAAAATCAAAATCAAACAACAATTCAACTCTTCAAAGAAATTTTTGCAATAACAGCAAAAAAAATAGGAACACTACAAAACACCCCAGCACCATATAGCCATAACGACTACTATGGATATGGACTCATTCAAGCCTACGAGGCTTACAAAGAACTCGCGAAATATTAAAAAAATATGTTACTCACCAACTAATGAAACAATAAGATTTCTCTTCCGAGATCTCGTATCCAACTCAATAAAAACCAACTGCTGCCACGTCCCATGAATAATTGTAGAACCCTCAAAGGGAACCGTAAGACTAGGACCCATTAAAGTAGCTTTCACATGACTCCTGCCATTATCATCATTCCACGTCAAATGATGCCTATACTCTAAATTATTAGGCGAAAAACGCTCAAGTGCCTTTGGAAAATCATGCAATAACCCATTCTCATATTCGATGGTAGATAATGTACCAGTTGACCCCGGCACAAAAATCAAACAAATACCATTCTTAAGGCCTGATTTAAATACAATATTCTGCACATCATCAGTAATATCAACAATATCATTTTCCCCTTTACTATGAACAGAAATTCTCTCAGTATACACAGCCATACATAAAAGAATGAAAAAAACCTATTAATAATTTTTTTAATAAAAAATCCTTTATTCTCTTGTTTTCTCTTCTAACGCTTTTAAAAAAGCATCACATCCACATGAAAAATATAGTGCAAGAAGCCTCTGCATAACATGACTTCTTTGACCAGAAGGAATCTCAATCCATTTTTTATATAACTCATCATTTAAATACAAACGTACATCAGGCACATGAACACCATCCCGCCCTATGTATGTAGGGTCATGCATAAATAGTTTTTCAAAACCCCTAAAAACTTACCAGGAATTATGATGAATGAGAGACTCATCAAACCGATCATCAACAACGCCACTTTTCTCCCCTGAATATCCCAATGAAACCACCGCAAATGGAATAATATGTGATGGAGTCCTAAAAACATTTTGAAGATTTTTTATCCTTTCCTCCCTTGGATACACTCCTAACCAACAAGAACCAATACCATAGTAATGTGCAGCAAGAAGAATATTCTGAGTTGCAGCAGAACAATCAACCATCCAATACCCCTTGTACCGCTCAGCGTTTAAATCACCACAAACACAAATCCCTTTATCAGCTTGGGATAGCATGCCACCTTTAGGCAAATACGAAGAAACTTCTTTTAATAGGTTCTTATCTGAAATAACAATAAATTGCCAGGGCTGTTGATTTCCTGCAGACGGTGCAGCCATTCCTGCTTTAATAAGAGAGGTAATAATTTTATTATCAATAGCTGTAGTAGTATACGTTCTAATACTTCTACGCGTCAAAATACCAGTCATAAGATCCATACATTAACCACGTCTAGAAACAACAACCCAACTATAACCTTTATGCATAAAAAAAGATTTTATACCAGATTTTAGATGAAATCAAAATTAATAAAACTGGCCTGAGGTCCACCATATCTAAGCAATATATTTCTTTTTATCGAAAAACCTTTCACATAAATACTCATCGATTGAAACTCAACAGCTGAGCCAATCACACCATTAAACTGTAGCGTTTTCTCATTTCTAATCTCAAACAAGGAAAAATCGTGCTGGCTATCATCAATAACATCACCAGACGAATCATAGAGAACCACACGCACCCCTGTAACAAAACTAAACCCAGATTTTGATAAGAAAACCGTAATATTCCACATACTAGCTGAGATATATATAGGAGTATCCAACTGATATTCAATCGATTCAACTTCGCGAAGACGTCCAAGATTACCTTTCAAGGCATCATGATTCTGACTGGGTATAGTATCAATCAACAATCCAGAATCAAGATAAAAAAGATACGATTTAGGAATAACTCCTATGATATATTCCTTAGAACTTATCGAATCATTGGTATCCTTAACCTCAAGAATGATACTATATTGTGATGCTGTACCCAAATAACAAAACCGATTATCAATATCAAAAATCCAAGATACCTCAGAGGAATCTGCCGTCGATCCATCATAAAAAATCCAATAGTAAGATATGATCTCACCGTCGGGATCATAACTCTCAGAACCATCAAAGATAACTGTATCGCCTGCATAGATAAAACCATCAATAGAATCGTTTAAGAAAATACTTGGGGGAGTAATCAACGTACCTGCCGTGATAATATGAGCTACGGGCTCAATATTTTTTGGAGTTGGTGGAGGAATATAGCTATCAATATTTGATTTAATACAACCTGAAAAAATCGAAATTATACAAATAATAGTTAATAAGAGTAGTATATTTTGATTCACAGTATCCTCTAATGTTCTATATTAGACATAAAGAATATATAAATCTTAATTAACAGTTCTTACCAGAAAAAAAAGACAAACAAATAAAGGTTTATTTTTAATCCCTGATACCTATTTCACTGACAGTGAACACTGCTTCACCCTCAGGTAAATGAGGCGAATCTATTAATCGAGCGATACGTTTCCCCCCCTTACTTTTCCTTAAATACAACCGAAACGTTGCCGTATGACCAACAATATGCCCCCCAATAGGACGAGTTGGATCACCAAAAAAAGCATCAGGTTTTGATGAAACCTGATTTGTGACCACAACAACTCCATTATTTAGATCACCCCATCGAAGCAGCGCATGCATATGCTTATTGAGTTTTTGTTGACGTTCAGCAAGCGCTCCACGACCAACAAACTCTGCCCTAAAATGTGAGGTTAACGAATCAACAATCAACAAACGAGTAGGAAACTCTTTTGATAATTCCAATGCTTTGTCAACAAGTAACATCTGATGATTGGAATTATATGCACGAGCAACATGAATCTTTTTTAACACTTCTTCATAATCTAGCTCATATCCTTCTGCCATCTGTTTAATTCGCTCAGGTCGAAACGTATTCTCTGTATCAATATAGACAACATGACTCTCAAGACCACCTTGCTCTTTATTCATTTGAACATTAACACACATCTGATGAACGATTTGTGTTTTTCCAGATCCAAACTCACCAAATAACTCAATTATCGACTGGCTTTCAAAACCTACCCCGCCCATCAATTCATTAAAATTATTTGATCCTGTGGTGATATGTCCTATCTGTGCTCGTTTTTCGAGAAGAACTGCTCCCGTTTCAAAACTACCAACATCAGCAAATTTCCGTGCAGCCTGAATGATTTTTGCTGCAGTAGACTCCCCAATATCAGCAATCTCAGAGAGCTCTTTTGGAGAAGAAACCGCAATGCTCATCATATCTAGAAATCCTGCATCTTCTAATTTCTCTGCAATAGCAGGTCCAACACCTGGTAAATCATTTATTTTATTATCAGTCATGAAAATTCCCACATTCTGAAAAGAAAATATGTTTATAAAGATGTTCGTTGGTAGAGTGAAAGTATACATAAAAAACCTAATTATATAAATAAAAATTTTTTATATTATTAATATATTATTATGAGAAATATAATTTTTTTTAGACTTAAAATACTATAAATTTTACCTTTTTCAAATTTAAAACAATGGTTTTAATACAAAAAGATATAATAAAAAAAATTAAAAGTGTCGGACAATTGTCGGACATTATTCAAAATTATAGATAAAAAATATATACAATTTTGTCGGACAAAACGTCGGACATTATAACATTTTTTAATTATTAATTAAAATATATTTATTATTAAATAATGTCGGACAGTTGTCGGACATTATACAATATACTAAATATAAATTTTTAATCTAGATGTCGGACAATTGTCGGACATTATAAAGAATGCAGAATAAAATTTATTTCGCGTATGAAAAAAATCTTAAAAAAATAAAAAACAATAAAAATTTAAAAGAATAAATTAAAAAAGTGCAACGATAAATATAAAAATATTATATCTATGTATAAAAAAAACGTGAGGTGTTTTTCTATTAAAATTTCAATAAGAGTATCAAATGATATCTATAATAAACTAAAGATAATGTCGGACAAAGTGTCGGACAGTATGTCGGACACTTGTCGGACAGCAATTGATCAATATATTTACCAATACAGCCAAAAAACAATCAAAAATATCACAAGGAAAACACCCACAGAACAAACCACAGAAACACTTAAACAACTACAAAAAGAAATCAATGATCTCAAAAATGAAAACACCATCCTGCGAAAACAACTACAAACAGAAATACAACAAATACATCAAGGAATCAATCAAATAAAATCAGAAACAAAAGCATCAACCACGCATTATAAAATCAATAATAAAAACAAAAGAGAAAAACAAAAAATCAAACTACGAATGTAGATAACAACTACATAATGCGTTCAATCATCTCAAGAACAAAACCACTATCATCAATAGCATAACGAGCAATTCCAATCTTTTTGGCATAATTCCTCATTTTCTTAATTGAAAGATACCTCTCAAACGTAGAACCTTTCTGAATAACATCAAGCTCCCACACACAATCAACAAGCCCCTCCATCTTTCGTTCAAACAATTCCCCATGAACACCTTTGGTCATAACAATAATCAACGCAGCATTATTATTCAGATTATTTACCTTGGCTGCATAAATAGTACGCAATACATCTTCCTGACGATATTGACTTAGAAAAAAATCAAGAGAATTAATAATCATCACAGAACCACGTGAAATATTTTTCACTTTGTTTGACAACACCGCAAGATAATCCTCCTCACTAGTCGCAATATTAGGCATACCCTCAGAACCCATCTCAATAAGTTCCTTTAATTTATGTTTGGATCGTTGCTCATGAATACTAACCCGTCTTTTCTCCCCTGCTAAAACAGTAGAATAATACTTTTTTGAAATATCAACAAAATCAACATTAGACAATTTCCAGCCAAAGCGATTCATCGTATCAACAACTTCTTCTTGAGTCTCCTCTGTTGTAACATACACAACATTATCAACCGTTGCAATCTGCTTGACTAAAATCTCCGTACTACTCCCAGGACTTCCTAAAATAACAGTAGTAAAACCCTTGGGAATACCTCCCTCCAGCAAACGATCTAACTTCTCAATTCCCGTGCTGATAAAGCCCTCTTTTTTTTCAAATTCTGAATTGGTAAATGATTCTTCAATCATAGTATCATTTTTATAGCTCTAATTTCTTAGTGGAAATAAATAAATCTTTGACACGAGAACGCTCAAATCTCTCAAGATAAGACGCATTGGCTTTGAATGTAAATTCAAGAACTGGTCTTTCACTACTCATCATAGATTTAAAAAGAATCTCGCCCTTAGGGAAAGCACTTAAAAGCATACCCCTTAAAAAACTATAGGTAAATAATGCGGCAACCGATTGCTCCTCTGGATTATCAAATAACACGGACTGGTTTAAAACAGAATGAGCCTCAGACTCATTGAGATTCTCCACGGAAAAAAAATCATCCATAGAACCAAAGATATTATTTATCGTAGCTGTAATCCATTCCTGCATAGTCCACTGCTCTGGTTTCTCAGAAATAAACTCAGCAAACAACCCACGACCAAAAGCCTCACCTGTTTGAATAACCCGCTCAATAGACCCACCAGATTCCACTAATTTAGCCAAAGCAACATTAAAAGCAACATTAACTCTAGAAGAAATCTCAGCAGCTAGTTCTTCAGCTGAACATTTCTTTGAAAACATCAGAGAATCTTCATACTCATCAGAATCAGCTCTGCTTATCATGCAATAACCTATTTTTTATTCGATAAAAGAATCACGTAATACAACAATCTTATCATTCATCTGTAATAATTTATTTGAATGAATCTCTTCTTCGATTAGTATTGATACAACATGAATATTATGAGCACGAGTTCTATTCTGAAGCAGCGAAACAAACTCTCGAAGCACCTCAACATCATTATATATCATCAATGCACTGAGTGAATCAATAAGAATATATTTTTCCACATCATCTTTTAACCCATGAAAACTATTCATACATGCAAGAGTGACCATTTCTAACATCACAGGGCTTTCAATATAGATGCAGTTTTCACTCAACTTAGAGATACCAGAAGAGCGAGAGATACAATCAATAAATTTAATATTATTTTGAGTATTCAACTCTTTAAAAGTATTAGAAATATAATCATATGAATAGCTAGCAGTTAAAAATGTATAGAACTCATTGGTATTCTTTGTCATAAAATTAAACAAAGCTTCCAACAAATCATTATGTCTATTTTCCGGTACTTGTATACCAACGGATTGATTCATTCTAATTGCTACAGATACTCGATCCTTAATACCTTCAATAACAGCATCTACCATCATCAAATAACCTCCTATAACCTCATATACGCATCAGCATCTGATGTTTTTAATAACGGGATAATTTCAAGTCCATAATCAGTAGAAATTTTCATAGCAAATTTTGCTCGAGAATGAGAAATACCTCTCATCTTTACAAGTTGCAATGTTCGAATTAAATCTCCTCTTCGTTTAATATCACCTAAAAAAATGATACCATCAGATATAAACTCTTCAATCTCATATTGAGAAAACTTATACGTCTGCGGAGGCACCTCGGAAGTTAAAAAAGTAGTACAATTCATCACTGCCAACGATGTACCAAGCTTAAAGATAAAATCTCGAATCATCTCTCGGGTTTGTAACCGATAACATAGCGCTGTTATTGAATCTATAACAAGTCGTTTAACATCAAGTTCATTAGCAATATCCTTTAAAATATCAAGTAATGCCCCTGCATCCTCAACCGTATACTTCTCTGTATCAAGACCCAAACGCTCACTAATAATTCGTAAATCAATGATATTAACCATTCCTGATTCAATAAGTTTCTTATCATAAAACTTAAAGCCTTGAAGATTTGCAGTTAACTTAAACAATGGCTCAGTAATGGTAAAAAACACTCCTCGATCACCATTTCGTGCGCCATTAAATAAATATTGCATACATAAAGTAGTCTTTCCCGATCCACTACATCCTGTCACCAAAATCGTACTACCATTGGGAATACCTCCGCCCATCTGAAAATCAAGTTCCCCAATACCTGTGGCACATAATCCTTCATTACTCATAGTGTTCTCCTCAACTAAAATCTACATCCTATTAGAATATGGATATGCAATAATATCATATAAAACTTACAGTTTTAAAAATATTGCTCTAATCATCCCACAACGGTGTGTTAAAAAATGTTAAATCAATGTTACACCAGTCATTAAAATCATTTTTGCCGCGGCTACCATCAGAATAATCAACCATGTAATACATATATCGATAATTCATAATACTCTTATATCGACCCCAAATCCAATAATTTCTTTGCCATGGAAATTTTGAATTCTGATCATCACAACCAGGCGTATTTGAATTAAAGATAGCAAGCGTATGACCCAGTTCATGCATATAGGCACTTGCATAGGCAACATCACGCTTTATCCATGGACGTCGAGATTTTCGCTCCATCTCTTTGCTTGAAATCTGAAATGCATCAAGATAGGGGCCAACACCACCCCAAAAAACAAAACCATGATAGGATGCATTATATACAACCAGGCCATAATGGAAAACTCCACGTCGCCAATTATCCTCATCACCCTGGAGAAAGTAATCTCTATAGATCTTTTGGAGGTCTTCATAAGACGTTGATTCCTGGAAAGGAATCATTTGACCCCCACCCATTTGACCTTCATCGAAATAAATAACGATATTTTGTGAATGAAACGCAGTTGTAATAAGTTCTTTTGATTTTTCTGGAAGAATACTTTGTTCGCCATTTGGTCCAGCCTGCATCTGACCAAGATCTATGAAGATATCTCTACGAAAAGGATCAGACCCCCACTCAGACATTAGATATTCCTGATAATTAGATAATCCATCATTATCAGGGTCAAGATTATAATGATCATTGTACTCAAAAGGATGATACACCCAGTAATATTCATTACGCCAATCATTATAGCGAATACCCCATTTATGCTCCCATTCAATAGGAATACCATCACCACTATAATCAATACCTCTATCATCTACCATAGGATCAGTTCCATACATATACACTTCAGCCCAATAGGGAATACCATCACCATCATAGTCATTTTGATAAATATTAAACCAAAGTTCGCAATCATTTTCACGAGAATAAACACTACGATCATCAGTACCAGATAAACGCCCATAACCACTAGGATCCTCTGGATAATCATCACCCCACCACGTACCAGTTTTAACACTATAGTTCATCTCAGCAGCAAAACTATCCCTAAAACTATTAATATTTCTGCTGATATCCATTCTTCTATTCAACCCAGGATTCCAATCCCATAGCTCAATACGAACAAAAACAAATTCCTGATCCTTAGGTACAACGGATGAAGCAACCCAATTCAGATCATAAAGATAACGCTGATTTCGCCATACAGGACTTTGAAACTCATTTTCATTGATAAAAACTTTCACGTAAAAATCAGGTTTAGTAAACCTATCGATAGTTTTAAACGTACGTGTATGACGTTGCATGCGCTCAAGAGATCGAATATCAGTAATCTCAACAGTTACAATTATCTCATCAACCAAAGGATCAAGATCCTGAATTGATTGAGGATGCAAAACAGATGAAATTGCCGTTTGTCTCTGTGAGGACTGCAACGAGAGAGATTGTGTCGCTGTACTTGCTGGAATAACACAAAGTAATGCTACAAACAAAAGACAAATAATGACGCACATAGAATCTTTTTTCATAATATCAGCACCTATTCGGGTTATTTATTATATTTTATGTTAAATGATAGTGTCCTTGCTCTATAAATAAATTTCCATCTAACACATATTTAAAGTTATTATAGAGATTAGAAATATCTGTTTAATAAAAATAAAAATTATAAATAAATAAAAATATAACTATTAAATAGAATTATTTTTTACCAAAAGGAACCTTTATATCGACTGGTAGCAGGACACCCAAAACATCGGTTTTCTAAATACGCCTCACAGCTTTGATATTCCACTCCGCAAGGTGGTTTGTTTAATGCTTTTTCTACAATAGTTATTGGTGTAATAAAATTTTTGACACTAGAGATAACAATATTAAAGTCTGCACTTTGTACATCTTTATCTGGACGAATACGGCAATCAATTATTGACTCAAGGGAAGCTAAATCCTCACCGGCAAACAACAACATTAAATTCTCACTCCCTGATACAACAAAGCCATTTAAAAAGAAAGGACAGTTTCGAAACATATTCAAAATCTTTGTTGTATTAGTTGTTCGCACCATGACTTTTACAAGATAGATACCCACCTTATTGATATTTGTTCCAATAATCTGTTCTATAACACCTCTTTCTTTTAATTTTTTGATACGCATAGCGATTGATGGCTGAGAGAGTTTTACAATTTTAGCAATTTCCTCCTGAGAAATATTTTGATTATCTTGAAGAATAGAAAGTATTTTTCTATCTTTATCATCTAATATCTTTTTTGTTTTTTTCATATTATTGCCTCATAAAAACAAATATAATATTAGATAATATAATCTAATATATTAAATTTACCTATATTCTATTGGCAATTATTGATATTTTCTAATATTTATTTCAAAAACGTTTATAATCTATTGGTCATATAGAGATAGTATACAAGAAAGGAGGTGAAAAAAAAATGCCTCGTGGCGACAGAACAGGACCTTGGGGTCTAGGACCGCGAACAGGACGAGCAGCCGGATACTGTGAAGGATACAACATCCCAGGTTATGCAAACCCTCTAAACAGAATGAGATTAGGTAGGGGAAGGGGACCCGGATTCAGACGAGGATTCGGAACTCCAGGCAGAGGTTTTGGATGGGGAACACCTTACACCTATCCAAAAGCATATGAGCCTGAACAATATCCAGACATCAACAAAGAACAAGAAAAAGCCTATCTGGAAGACATAACAAAACAGTTAGAAGAAGAACTAAAAACCATTAAACAAAGACTCCAAGATTTAATCAAAGAAAAAAAGGAAGCTTTAGACTAAAACTATCAAGCTTCCTTCTTATTCTTTGTAAAATACATGTAATAATTAAAAAATAGAGGTGAAACCCCATGCAACAAAAAATAAATCATGAAAAGAAAATCACTGAGAATATGCAAAGAATCACACATAAGATTATTGTATTAAGTGGAAAAGGAGGAGTAGGGAAAAGTACAGTAACAGCAAATATGGCCTATGCACTCTCTCAAAAAGGATACAATATTGGAATACTAGATAGCGACTTTCATGGACCAAGCATCCCAAAAATAGTAGGAATAGAAGATAAAAAACCCGAGTCAACTGCCAATGGATTTAACCCCGTTCTAGTATCCCCGCATCTCAAAGTTATGTCTATAGGTTTACTGCTCCAAGACAAAGACTCCCCCATAATATGGAGAGGCCCATTAAAAATGGGAATTGCTAAACAATTCCTTGGAGACGTACACTGGGGAACACTTGACTACCTCATCATAGATCTTCCACCTGGAACAGGAGATGAACCATTAAGTATCGCACAACTCATACCAGATAGCGATGGTGCAATTATCGTTACTACACCACAAGACGTTGCATTAGTTAGTGTAAGAAAATCAATAAATTTTGTAAAAAAAATGAATATACCAATACTAGGAATAATAGAAAATATGAGTGGTTTCATTTGTCCACATTGCAAAAAAAGAATTGATATCTTCAAGGCAGGCGGAGCAATCAACGCAGCTAAAGAATTTGATATTCCTTTTCTCGGCCAAATCCCCATAGAACCATCAATCGTGATAACCGGAGACAAAGGTGAACCATTCCTACAAAAACATGCTTTATCAGAAGCTGGTAAAACATACACAACAATCATAAACAAAATCGACAAAACATTAAAAGAGAGGAGTTGAGACATTATGCCACGACTACCTGGAGGCGGAGGATTTGGACGACGTGGCGGTCGCGGACTTGGCGGTGGATGCCACCGAGGCCCAGCAGCGGAATGTATATGCCCTAACTGTGGGACACATCAACCACACCAGCCAGCGGTCCCTTGTTACACCATAAAATGTCCACAATGCGATACACCACTGATAAGATATTATTAAAAAAAAATAGAAGAGGTGAATATAAAATCATGAAAATATGTATATCATCAACAGGAAAAAATATTGATGCAACAGTTGACCTACGATTTGGTAGATGCCAATATTTCCTTATCGTTGACACCACAACAATGAATATAAAAACACTATCAAATGAAGCGATACGTTCGTCAGGTGGAGCAGGAATTCAAGCAGCACAAAATGTTACAAAAGAAGGTATCGATGCTGTTATAACCGGTAATATTGGACCAAATGCATTTCAAATCCTTCAAGCTGCCAATATTGAAATATATACAGGAGCACAAGGAACAATACAAGAAATAATAGAAAAATACAAAAAAGGAAAGTTGCAACAAACACATTCAGCAAATGTAAAAAGTCATTCTGGAATAGGAGGAAGTAAATAATGAAAATATGTGTACCCACTATGGGAAATAAAGGATTAGAAGAGAATATAGGCGAACATTTTGGTAGAGTTCCCACCTATACCATAGTTGATGTTGAAAACAATAAAGTAAAAGTTGTTCAAAACACCAGTGAACATATGGGCGGGGATGGTTA
>JAWOGM010000055.1:0-3483 GCA_046496795.1 Thermoplasmatota archaeon | reverse complement strand
TTTTTCGTTTTTATATTTTGATATAAATTATGTAAATGTCTGATTTAATCTGTTAATTAATAACTATAGATTATTTTCGTGATTCATGTTAAAAAATGATTTTTGTTACTTACCTTTTAATCTATTTTTATGGATACACTTTAGCTAACAAACATCCAAAAGGACCCACCACACTGATTATGCATAGATATCATCTTAATAATATGATGAAGTATGCTGTTTAAGGTTTAAATCCCCCGCCTTTTAAGCAGCCTCCTTAACAGAATGGCGCCAACAAGAAACCCCGGCATTCATATCGGGAGCTGTCAGAGAGGTGTTTAGTTATAATAATGTACATATATAGTGGATTATTTTTGTACCTATATTGATTACAGGATTGAATGAGACGATGAGAAATCTAGTTATATTGATAGAGAATGAAAGCATGACACATAATAGATCAAGACCTGAAAGATAATGCGCAATCCCAGTTCTCTAAAAATTTATTAATCAATAAGTGAATGCATCTTTTCATAAGCATGGAGCCAAATCATGAAATGCATACAGATCCTGTTAGTTGTATTGCTTATAACCTTGCTTGGTACATTGAGCGGTTGTATCGTAGAAGAAATTAACGAAGAGGATGGTAACGATACCAATGAAGAGGAAATAAGCGATGTTGAAGTGATTAACTATACCATAGTAACACAGAAATTAACTTTTGATGGAAGATTTGAGACTATCGGTGAGGGGTTTTTTTATAGCGAAAACGCATATCGATATCTTCTTCGCGGTAAGGTAAAGAACAATGGAACGGAGAACATCTCTAAAACATATGTATTTGTTGATTTTTATGATGACGAAGATATCCTTCTTCACCAGATATTTGACATAATCTTTAATCTTTCACCAAATGATATCAAGGATTTTGCTGTCGATTTCACAAAACATGATTCTGATGATTTTCTAAAAGTAAGTTATGTGCAATTCAAATGTATTCATGAGTAATATTCCTTTGGAAGAGTTACATCTAATAGGCTAATATAACTCGAGTGGAAAAATATGGTTCTAAACCCATGATAACTGTTCAAAAAAAAAGTATACACTGAATCGATCTTTCGACGAAAAAAAATTTACTTTTAAAAGTAAATTTAATATATTTTAATTATAATAAAAATGGTTATTGTTGCTTGGGATATCAACAGCTACATATTTATATGAGGACTTCTTTAATAATTTATGGGAACATTATGAAGAAAATCATGGTATGCGTTTTATTGGTTATTTGTATAGCTATAAGTAGTGTGAATCTTTCAAGTGCTGTATATCAAACAAGGAATATTTTTCAAGATTCTTCACTGCAGATGAATAATTCTGATTATGGCCTGCAATGGATAATGGAGTATGGAAATGATCCAAAGAGTGATGCACGGTATCAAGGACCGCAACCTATTGGTGATTCAAATAACAATGGGGACAATGAAGTTCTAATTAGCGGGAGAGATGAAGCGATCCGGGTCATGAGTTGGGATGAGAACAAGCAGACATATAATCAAGTCCGCGTGATACGTCCACCGTTGTATCCACTGATTCGATGTGATGCAGGTGGCATGGCGATTGGGGATGTCACCAATGATGGGAAAAATGAGGTTGTGGCAACGTGGTATACTGCTCTTTATAGATACTTTGTAGGTGATTACAGATTAATTGGGATGAATCCTTGGATTTTTCGTAATAATGGAGGAAGTGCCGATTGTCTCATTGGAGATTTTAATACTGATGGTGAAAACGAAGTGATTGTGAGTGGAGGTCCTCTTTGGGGATCAACAAGTCCTGTAGCTCAGATTACTGTTTTCAAATGGAATGGATTATGGCTTCAAAAGATAGCAGAATGGAAAGATCCTGAAGTAGAAGGATATGTATTCATGGCAGGACTTGGTGATGTTGATGGTGATGGACGAAATGAAATCGTGTGTGCCTATGCTAATAAAGTGATCGTATTAAAATGGGATGCAGAACGTTTGGTGTTTCAACCAACGGTTGTGAAAGAATATTCTCGAAATGAGGGTTTTCCATTTGGAGTGGTCTGTAAGGATTGTGACAACGATGGGAACGCGGAAATCCTATTAAGTTTCTGGACGCCCCGCATAGAGATTTTCAAATGGAATGGCACGGGTTATCAGACCCAATTTGAGCGAACATGGTCAGAGGGAAAACCCGTGATTGAAGGAATTGATGTGGGGGATACAGATAACGATGGATATAATGAAGTGGTAGTGGGAGCCGGTCAAACATATATTTTACGATGGAATGGGACAACATATGTGGAAAAAGCAGTTCTTCCTACATTTGGGTGGATGGCTGTGGTCTGCATTGGAGATTGTGATAACGATGGAAAAAATGAGATACTTCTTGGCAATGTCCATATTGATGCAGGACAGAATTTCACTCAATGGATTTACAAGTACGGATGGGAATAAAAAGTTCTTTAAAATTGGTTTTTTTCAAATATATTTATTTATAATTATTTTTTAAAAGATATTTCTTAATAAAATCTTTTTAAAGGATGAAAACATATATACTTTTTAGCTGATTTTGCCCTATTAAGGAAACACAAAAGTAATTATAAGAGAATAATCTATTAGTAAATGTGTGCATAATAATCGAGGTAAAAATATGAACATGAAAATTTTGAGTTCCTTATGTTTTTTGCTGTTGATACTACCAGTTTTTTCAATAATTGCTACAACAGATAATAATCCACCTTATCCGCCAATTATTGAAGGCCCCAATTCTGGGAGAATTGGTGAGACATATACCTATTATTTCACTCTTATTGACCCCGATGATGATGACCTAATAAGACTTTTAATAGAATGGGGGGATGGAACTACAACAGATGAATGTTGGACATGTGGCGGCCAACTAAAGAAAAACGGAACAATATATGAAGTTGAACATAGGTGGAGAAAAACGGGCACCTATCCAATTAAGGCTAAGGTTTGGGATTCACAGAATTTTGAAAGTGATTGGTCAGAATCATTCATTGTTAGTATGCCTAGGATATATGATTACCACCCAATTCTCCAGCGTATCTTGCGGATATTGGAGCGATTTTGATTCAGTCATTCTCTTTTTCCTTGTTTAATACTAGCTAAGAACAATAGACTATACACGTTATTTCGTTTAGTAAATGAGTAAAACAACTTTCGTACTTAACTATTCAACAGAAATAAACCGGTTTTGATAAATTTTCTTTCCTATATACCTTTAGATTATCGTATAGTATTTGATAGTAACTATTTTTCAGATTATCTAATTTGGATAAGGATGATATACACAATTGAAAAAATGTTTTGTCTAACTTTTTATCATAGATGACAATAATAGAAGAGGAGAATAATCTAGATGATAATGGGAAATCAGTGATAAAAAAATGTATCTTTCCCCATTTTTCAACGGAAGTTCCATAGATTTTTCTGTAAATTTTTTGAGTGCCATATC
>JAWOGM010000048.1:0-46212 GCA_046496795.1 Thermoplasmatota archaeon | reverse complement strand
ACTAAAGATTCTGACCACCTATTTCGCGCGCACGCTAACTAACGGTAACGTCGATTTCTCGACCAACAACAGCCTCGCGCCCATGATTGCCATCTTCGCGCTGGCCATGATCGCCGTGGGTTTTGCCGCCCCGGCTGCGATGAGCGACAACCGCGCGATGATCACGCTTGGCCTTCTCGCCTCGTTGTTCTTCCTGACCGTCGCAGCGCTACTCGCGGTCGTCAAACTGGTCCATGGCTTCCAGGCGATGATGGCCAAGGGCATCAACGAGGCCGCCAGCCCGAGCCTTTGGATTCTCATTCCGGTGCTAACCCTGATGGGCATTACCTGGATACGGCTGGCCCATGGCCTGCAGCATGGCTTCGACCAGCCGATCAACCACACCGGCCTGCTGATGCTCGCCGCGGTCATCCTCTCGGCACAGATATTGTTTGGCCTAATCGGCTACGCCGTAATGAACCGGCTGGGCTACTTCAGCCACTACACCAAGGGTGACAAGGGCAATGCCGGCACGTTCTCGCTGATCTGCCCCGGCGTAGCGTTCTTCGTCTTCGGCATGTTCTTCATTCATGTCGGTCTTGTGCACAACGGCCTGATCGAACACTCGACTTGGGCACATTACCTTGTGATGATCCCGTTCGTTCTGGTGCAAGCGAAAACCATCGAGGTCATGCTGCGCATCAAACGCAACATCCTGCACGTCGAGCCGGCCATGCAGGCCAGTCCCGCGCGCGGCTGAAAAGAGTCCGAGACCACCCGGTGAATCGAATCTGGAGGCGTCGCGAGTCCGACGCCTTTTTCGTCGCGCCGCAGGCTCGCCTGCATCACGATTGATGGCGGGTTATCATCGACGGCGCCCCCCTAAGCACACGGAGAAGCCCATGTTTGCCACGATCCGACGCCTCGCCGTCACCGCCATCCTGACCCTCGGCCTACTCAACCCAGCAATGGCCGACGAACACAAGCGCACTTTCTTCTACAACATCACCACGGACGACACCTGGGCGGCCGGCATGGCCGCCGGCCAGGCCAACAAGGCGTTGGAAGCCGGTCAGGACGTGGTGCTATTCCTGAACGTGCGCGGCGTCTACCTCGCCTCGACCTCGCGACAGCAGGACACCTTCGCCGGGGCCGGCATGACGCCGCAGCAACTGTTGCAAGCTGCCATGGACAAGGGAGGCCGGGTCATCATCTGTCCCATGTGCATGAAGCAGGCCGGCATGAGCATGGACGACGTCATCGAGGGCGTCGAACAGGGCGGCCCGGACGTCACCTTCAAAGCGCTGAACGACCCGAACACGGTAGTGCTGAGCTACTGAAAGCGAACACCACGTCCGCACTCGACATGGCCGGGGCGCCTCGCGCCACCGGCCTTTTTCGTGGGCTGGTCAGACGTCGATATCGTCTTGGCCAGCGAAACGCTCGAAATCGGGCAGCTCAGCCAGCGAGTTCAGGCCGAAGTCGCGTAGAAATTCGCGCGTGGTCCCTAGCATCTCGGGCCGGCCCGGGCTGTCCTTGACGCCGAGACTCCGCACCCAGCCCCGTTCGGCCAGTTGCTTGAGGATCTGGGGGTTGACCGACACTCCACGCGCCGCCTCGATCTCGCCCCGTGTGATCGGCTGGCGCCAGGCGATCAGCGCCAGCGTCTCCAGTGCCGCGCGGCTGAGCTTCGGCACCCGCCCCGGGTCGCCGGCCTTGAGATACGGCGCAACGGCGGCGGTGGCCACCAGGTGCCAAACCCGGCGCCCGCCGATCTCGCGGGTGGCCAACTCGATAAAGCGATGCGATTGCCAACGCTTAGCCACGCGAACCAGCGCGGCCTCCAGCAGCTCGGGGGCCGTCTCCTGTCCCACCATGGCGCCCAGCGCCTCCAGCGACAGGGGCTCGTCGACCGTCAGCAACAGGGCCTCGACCAGTTCGACCAGCCCCTCGGGGGGCTCGCTACCCGAGGACAGGGGCGTATCGGCGCAGTCCGAGGGGGGCACCTTCTCGGTCATCGGGGCATCTCCTCTTCAACGGCCGGCTCGGCGGTCCTCCCGGCCAGGCGAAACAGGGTCACGGGCCCGAAGGGGCTTTCCTGTGACCAGTCGAGGGCGTGGGTGCGAGCGAGTTCCAACACGGCCACCGTGGTGACGGCAATGCCCACGCGCCCCTCCTCGGGGTAAAACACCTCGGCCAGCTCGCAACTCGCCCGGTCGGTCAGGGCATCGAGAATCTCGGTCATCCGTTGGCGGATGCTCAGGGCCTCGGCACGGACGTGATGGGCACGGCGCACGCTGCCCTCGCGCAGCAACCCCTGCATCGCCGCGACCAGCCCGGCGAGATCGGCCGGCACCGCCGGGGCCGGCAGGCGATCAGGCGGCTCGATCGACAGGTCGAACCAGTCGCGGCCACGCCTTGGCTGCTCATCGAGGAGGCCCGCGGCCCGGGTGGTGCGCTCGTACTCGAGCAGCCGCTCGACCAGCTCGGCGCGCGGGTCGAGCGGCTCCTCCTCGTCGTCCGCCCGTGGCTCGGGCGGCAGGAGCATGCGCGACTTGATCTCGGTCAGCCAGGCGGCCATCAGCAGGTACTCGGCCGCCAGTTCGATCGCCATCGATTTCATCAGCGCCAGGTAGTCGAGGTACTGCTCGGTGACCCGCGCGACGGGGATCTCGAGGATGTCAATATTGTGCTTGCGGATCAGGTAGAGCAACAGATCGAGCGGGCCCTCGAACTGCTCCAGCCAGATGGCGAGCGCATCCGCCGGGATGTAGAGATCCAGCGGCAGCTGCTCGAGCGGCTGACCGGACACCCGCGGCGTGGCGTCGACCCAGCGTCGCGAGTCGCCTTCTGGAATGCGGCCCTCAGAAGACATGGATCAACGCGTTGAACCAGCCGAGCAACGTGCCCATGATCGGCAGCAGGATCGCCGCCAGTACACCGCTGACCAACAGCACCACCACAATCGGCAGCCCCCACGCCTCGAAGCGTGACAACTGGTCGCCCCAACTCGCCGGCAGGACGGCCACCAGCATCCGACCGCCGTCGAGCGGCAGGATCGGCAACAGGTTGAACACGGCGAGTATCAGGTTGATGAAGATCCCCACCTGCCCCATCAGGGCCAACGCTTCGGCAAAGCGCATGCCGCCGTCGAGTCCCTTCAACGCGAGCACGGTGACCAGCGCCCAACCGATCGCCATCAGGATATTGACCCCGGGGCCGGCCGCCGCGACCAGGAACATGCCGCGACGCGGGCTGTGCAGCCGGGCGGCATTGATCGGTACCGGCTTGGCCCAGCCGAACACGAAGGGGGTAAACAGGTACATCAGCAGCGGCACGACAAGCGTGCCCAGCCAGTCGATGTGTGGGATCGGATTAAGCGTCAACCGCCCAGCCCGCTTGGCGGTGGGGTCGCCCAGCGCGTTGGCGACATAGCCGTGCGCCGCCTCGTGCACGGTCACCGCCAACAGAATCGGCAGGATGCCGATCGCGATCTTCTGCAGGAACGAGAGCTCCAGCACGTCCGGCTCAGTCCGCCAGTTCGGGCGGCACGCCGCCGAGTCCTTCGCGCTGGACCTCGAAATCGTCGCCGGTCAGATCGAGCACCGTGCCCGGGATCTGCTCGAGAAAGCCCGCGCCGGCGATCAGGTCGACCTGGTTGGTGACCGCGGTCGGGAACAGCTCCGGATCGTCCAGCGGTTCGTCCAGATCCGGGATCACCAGAGAGGCACTTAGGATCGGGGCATCGAGCGCCTCGAGAATGGCGCGCAGGACCACCTGGGAGGGCACCCGCAGACCGATCGAGCGCTTCTTCTCGTGCTGCAATCGCCTGGGGACCTCGCGCGTCGCCGGCAGAATGAAGGTGTAGGGCCCGGGGATGTGGGTCTTGACCAGATCGGATAGATCCATTAAAAAAACAGACATCAATAGATTTATCAGGCATTGCTTCAACATCTTTATACTTAAAATCAAGTGCTACAGGCCAAAAAACAATATCAGCTAAACCAATCACATCAAGTATTTTTTCATTTATATCAAGTACTGCTATCTCACATCCACCACAACTTGCAGCCCAATAAAAAGCAACTTGTAATTTTTTATCTGTTTTATCTTTTTTTTCTTTATTCATTTTATCACCATGTTATTTTTTACATAACTCCTTTTTTTTCTAATAAAATGGCTGGATTAACAGAATGGTTATCAAATTCCAATACTGTTTTATCAAGACCAAGAGCAACTGCTATGAGTTGAGTGTAATAAAGGACAGGAATTTGTTTATAACCTTTAAACATTTTTTCAGCTTCTTTACCTCTTACATCAATATTAAACTTACAGAGTGGACAGGAGAGAACTATTGCATCAGCATCACGTTCAATTGCAAAGCTAGTTATTCTATGGGCTCTTTTTGAAACAAGTTCTTTTTCCTCGATAGTGTTATATGAACCGCAACATTCGATTTTGAAAGGATTATCTATAGCGGTTGCACCAAGCACTTTTAACAAATCATCAAAAATTGTTGGCTCTTCTGCATCATCTATTGCTACCTCTCTAGGTCTTAGAAGCATACATCCATAATAAGGCATTATTTTCAGTCCTTTCAAGGGCTTTTTCACATGTTTTTTTATAACATCAAATCCTATTTCATCACGTAAAAACTCAAGGAAATGCAGTATTTGCACCCCTGCTTTATAATCATTTTCCCGGTCCATAAATAAGTTTAATGTTTCCAAATCATCAGCTTTTTCTTTAACACGTAGATTGGTCTGCTTTAATGTATTGTAGCACATATCGCAGAGAGTTACAATTTTTTCTTCTCCTTCGTCTTGTGCATGAATGAGATTACGAAGTGGTGCTAGATGATGCATGAGATCATCATCGGTTAGGGATGAAACAACACCGCAGCAGTTCCAATCTTTCATTTCTTGCATTTCATAACCAAAGACTCTAGCAATTTCAAATGCAGTATTTTCTAAATTTTTTGCTGATGTCTTCAATGTACATCCAGGGTAATATAACAGCTTCATGATGCTCCCTTATATATTCATATATATTTTTATATGTCTTATCCAATGTTTTTTCTAAATAAGCTTACAAATGCCAACTGAGGAATCGCCTCTTTTTGTTTTTTTGAAATGGTTAAAACCTTTGTTTTATCAATTTTTCTTCTCAATATAATCTGACGCATAGCCTCCATTATTTTGGTTATATTAAGATCTCGTGGACAGCGCTCGGCACAAGTAAAACATGAAGCACAAATCCAGATAGATTTTGAATTTAACACTTCATTCTTATCAAGAACAGCATAACGAATTACCTCATCGGGACCTAGATCCATATCCTCGATAAATGGACAACCAGCTGAACATGTACCACACTGATAACAACCAAAAAGGTTTTCTCCACATAAATCTTCGATTTCTTTTACAAGCTCTCCTTTTTTTATTTTGAGTAAATCTATCTCCTTATTTTTTTCTAAGCGTTTTTTCAAGATGTTACCCCCTCAAGAAGAGCGTTAAGCATCACATAAATCTGATTTCTTTTGTATCCTTTTTGGTCAATTGCGCCAGAGGGACAAGCGCCTGCACAAGCACCACAACCCTTACATAATGCCCTGTTTACAACAGCAATATCATGATTTTTATCATCTGGATGAGCTTTAATCTCAATTGCAGAATATGGGCATATAAACTCACAAGTTCTACAGCCACTACATAAATTTTCATTGACCTCTGCAACAACTCCTTCTCCCCTCATTTTTTGCTGCATAATTGGTATTGCAGCACGAGAAGCAGCTCCCTCAGCCTGCGCTATTGAATCAACAAGGTTTTTAGGATAATGAGCAGCACCACATACATAAATACCATCTGTTGCAAAATCAAGAGGACGAATCTTTGCATGTGCCTCCATGAAAAAACCCCCTGCATCAGCGGGAATTTTTAACATATTCTTAAGGGATTCTGTAAACATATCTCCTTCAGTATTTATTGTTAGAACTACAAGATCTGCAGGAATAGTTAATTCTTCTTGTAATATATCGTCAAATACGTTTACTGTTACAGCCCCATCCTCTGGATTGTTTTTATCAGGAATTATCGTTGGTTTATTATTACCAGGATAACGAATAGTGGTAACATGATTATTTTCTATAACATGAGCGTAATATTCTTCTTCTTCCTTTCCAAAAACTCTCATATCCTGGTAGAGAAGATATATCTTAGAATCAGGATATTTTTCATTTAATAATTTTGCATTTTTTATTGCAACACCACAACCAATACGGCAGCAATATGGCCTATTTTCGTCCATGGCACCTGCACAGTTTATTATTACAATATTTTTAGGTGTTTTTTTGAACGAATCATTCTTTATTTTCTGTTCAAGTTCTGTTTGTGAAATGATATTTGTATTTTTACCGTACTCATAATCACCTTTAAGGTCAATCTCTTTAAAGCCTGTTGCCACAATTATAGTTCCAAATTCAATGGTTTGTCTCTTATTTTTTTGTTTGATGACACCTTTATAATTTCCAATAAAACCATCAACATTTTCAATCTGGGCACTAGTATGCACTTTAATTAGCTTGTTATTTGTAACCCTTTCAACTAATGGTTTTATGATGTCTTCTGTTTTGATATCTGATGGAAACATTGAATGTAGCTCTTTAAGTCTCCCACCAAGTTTTTCATCTTTTTCGACCAATACTGACTTAATTCCCATATCAGCAAGAGCAAGTGCTGCTTTCATACCTGAAACCCCTCCGCCAATCACTAGTGTCTTTGGTATTATCGAAAACTCCTCTTCAGTTAGAGGCTCATATAAGCCTACTTTGGCTATAGCAGCTCTGACCAGGTCGTTTGCTTTTTTTGTTGCTTTATCCCAATCATCAGAATGAACCCATGAACAATGATTACGGATATTTGCCATTTCAAAAAGATATTTATTAAGACCTGCCTCCTGCAGCGTGTCCTGAAACAACCCTCCATGGGTTCGAGGGGAACAAGCAGCAACAATAATGCGATTAAGATCATGTTCATCAATTTTTTCTTTGATTTTTTTACAGCTATCCTCAGAACAAGCAAACATCATATGTTCAGCATATTTTACATTTGGTTGTTTTTCCGCTTCCTTTTTCAGTTTTTCAACGTCAAGGTAACTGGCAATATTTTTTCCACAATGACAAATGAATACTCCAATCCGCGGTTCTTTATTCGATATCTCTTTTTCAGAAGGATACTCTCTTCCAATATTGCGCTTACGATCTTTAATTGACTCGACAGCTCGGGCAGCTGCTCCACTAGCCATTGCAACACTATCAGGAATATCTTTAGGTCCTTGTATACAACCTGCTAAAAATACACCTTTTCTCGTAGATTGGATTGGATCTGAAACAAGTGATTGCTGATGGAAAAAGCCATTTTCATCTACTTCAACATCTAAAATTTTTCCAAGTTTTTTATTATCCTCACAAGGTTTAATGGCCGTTGATAAAACTAATAAATCAACAGTATCTTGCTTTATTTCACCGGTTAATGTGTCTTTATATCGTACGTTAATGCTTTTATCCTTATTTTCATAAACTGATGAGGGCCGACCGCGAATATAGTTAATACCAAGCTTTTTTGCATGGTTATAATACTGTTGAAAATCTTTACCATATGCTCTTATGTCCATATAGTAAATATTAATATCGATATCGGGGTAGGTTTCTTTAACAATTGACGCCTCTTTTGTTGCATACATACAACATACTCGTGAGCAATAGGGGAAACCAAGCTGTTCACTGCGGGAACCAACACATTGAACCCATCCAATTGTCTTAGGCATTTTACCATCAGAAAGACGGAGTGGTTTACCCTCAGTTGGGCCAAATGACGAAAGAAGCCGTTCAAATTGCATAGCAGTAATAACATTTTCATATTTGCCATATCCATATTCTTTTCTCATTTCGGTAGGTTCAAAAACCTCAAAACCAGTTGCAACAATAATACTTCCAGCGTTCACCTCAATTTCCTCAGATTTTTCTAAAAAACTAATAGCATTAGGTTCACAAACACGATCACATGAACCACATCCAACGCAATTCTCCCAATCGATAGTATATACTATAGGAACAGCTTGTGGAAATTCGATATATATTGCTTTACGAGTTGAAATTTTCTCATCAAAACTACTAACAACATCAACCGGGCATACATCAGAGCAATCGTTACATCCTGTACATTTATCAGGATCAACATATTTACTTTTCTTCCAAATATTTGCTTTAAAATTTCCCTTTTCTCCACTCAGTGAATTTAATTCTGCATAGGTAATCAGTTCAATATTTGGATGACGAGATAACTCAACCATTTTTGGTGCAGCAGTACAAATACTACAATCATTTGTTGGGAAGGTTTTATCTAATTTGACCATTGCACCTCCAATTGTTGAGGTTTTATCAATGATAACAACTTTGTAACCTTTGTCTGCTGTGTCAAGTGCGGCCTGCATGCCAGAAATACCTGCTCCAATTACAAGAACATCAGCATTAATTACCCGTTTGTCTTTTTTCGTTTTTATCTTCTCAGAAAGTTTAGCCTTGCTGTCTTGCTGTTTTACAATATTTTTTTCAATTATCTGCTCAGGCTCATCATAGAAATAGTCATCCTCAAGAGGGATTCCTAAATCGTGATCGATTTTTTGATTATAATTATCTGACGGCATTCTTTCCTGCCTCAAATCCTTTATCGAAAGCTTTTTCATTTAACTCTTTAAACCTACTTGGAACACTATCTAATACTGCTTTTTTAACTGCCTCATACTCTAATAATTTAAAAATCGCTGTTGATGCACCAACCATTACAATATTTGTTACAATTTTGTTTCCCAGTTTTTCAGCTATTTGTTGTGCATTTATTTTATACACTGGCTGACCGATTTCATGCCTGGGAACCAAATCAGGATCAATGACAATAACCGTGTCTTTTCTAATATCCTGTCGATATGTATCAAAAGCTTCCTGAGACATACCAACAAAAAAGTCAATACTTGTTGGCCGAGGATAACCAATTTTTTCATCAGAGATAATAACTTCTGATCGGGCTGCTCCCCCGCGAGCTTCTGGTCCATAGGATTGACTCTGAACTGCATTGTAATTCATATACACGGCTGCGGCTTTTCCAATAATAAAACCTGAAAGAATAATTCCCTGGCCACCAAATCCACAGATGCGCAGTTCTTTTTTCATTACTTCCCCTCCTTTGAGGGTTTCTCAAGAAAACGATTTAAAAGATCTTCATACAGTTCGAAAAATCCTGGTTTTTGAATATCCTGAAAAACTCCTATCTGCATTTTATTTTTAACTTTCTCTTTTTCTTGGTTTGTTCCATAGTTCATTATTTTTTCATAATCTTCAATAAGAATAGTATTGTCCTCATACCATTTCCAATGCTTTTTGATATCTCCTAGTTTATTGCGCCTGCCATAAGCAGTTGGGCAGGGTGCTAAAAATTCAATTAGTGAAAAACCTTTTTTTGAAAGAGCTTCTTTAACTGACTTCATAGGTTGATATGGACTAAAAACTGGCCATCGTGCAACATAATTTGCACCGAGTGCTTTTGCAAGTTCACATATGTCAAATGGATGTTCTATATTTCCATACGGTGCTGTTGTTGCAATACTACCTAGAGGTGCTGTGGGAGCTAGTTGACCGCCAGTCATACCGTAAATAAAATTATTTATCATAATAACAGTGATATCTATATTTCGACGTGCCGCATGAATAAAATGATTGCCTCCAATTCCGGCACAATCGCCATCTCCGGTGAAAACAACAACATTAAGGTCAGTATTAGCTGCCTTTATTCCAGTAGCAAACGCTATAGCACGGCCATGTGTTGTATGCAGACCATCAGCGTTAATATAACCAGGTAACCGAGATGAACAACCAATCCCAGATGCAAATGCAGTATTATTCATATCCCACCCCAGCTCCTCAAGAGCCCAAAAGGTATAGTCAAGAACAACACCATGGCCACATCCATTACAGAAAATCGTAGGCCACATTCCCTCACGTAAATATTTTTTTTTCAACGCTGTCGCATTAATAATCTCAGCCATACTTATCCGCCCTCCAAATACTTGTAAAGCTCAGTTGGAAGATGCATTTCACCACCTATTTTTGGAGCACTAACAACGTCACAATTACCAAATGCATATTCTCGAACAGGGTGAAAAATTTGCCCAAGATTCATTTCAGGCACAATTATAGTACTTACTTTTTTAGCAAGTTTTTCTATTTCCTTCTCTGGAAACGGCCAAACAATTTTTAGACGCAACATCCCCACTTTTTTTCCCTTTTCCCTTGCTATTTCCATTGCAGACTCTGCAGGACGAGCAGTTGCCCCATAGGTTACAAAAGCGATATCTGCATCATCAAGTTTTGTCTTTTCGACGCTTACAAGTTTATCTGCATCGTCAGTAATCTTGGATGTAATTCTCTTAACCAAACGCTCATGATCAGGCTGCTTATCAGTTGCCGGAAACCCTTTTTCATTGTGAGTAAGTCCTGTAACATAGGTACGATAACCTGTTCCAAATGTTGGAAAATCTGGGACTTTGCTTTTCCGTGTTTGTGAATTTGAAAAAGGAATAAATTCCTCCTTTGAAACTGTTGCGGGAACACGATCAATTATTTCAATATCTTTTTCATCGGGGATAATAATTCTCTCTCTCAGATGACCAATTTCACCATCCGTCATAACGCAAACTGGATTTCTATATTTTTCAGAGAGATTAAACGCTTCAATGGTAAAATCCATACATTCTTGTACAGTACTTGGAGCTAATGCAATTGCTTCAAAATCACCATGAGTGCCCCAGCGTACCTGCATCATGTCTCCCTGAGCACCAAGTGTCGGTTGACCTGTTGATGGACCTGTTCTTTGAACATTAACAATTACACAAGGAGTTTCAGTCATCACTGCATAACCATAATTTTCCATCATCAGTGAAAACCCAGGACCAGACGTAGAAGTCATAGATTTTGCACCACTCCATGCTGCCCCAATCATGGCGGCAATACTTGCGATTTCATCTTCCATTTGAATATAGGTTCCACCTACTCTTGGTAATCTTCGTGCCATACCTTCAGCAACTTCTGATGCTGGAGTTATAGGATAACCACCAAAAAAAGAACAACCTGCTAAAAGCCCTCCATAAACACAGGCCATATCTCCAAGGATAAATTGTACTTTATCACCTAAAACTTTTCGTATGAGTTCAGGGTCTCTTTTATATTTCATTTACTTCTTTCCTCCGATCGATCTAAGACGGGATTTTTTCATATCTTTCTTTATATCTCTATCTTGTATTACATTAATTGCAAGGTCTGGACAAATGAGCTCACAGAGTCTGCAAAAATTACATTCGTTTTCTTCTTTGAGTCTAGGTGGGCGTATGCCTTTTTTATTTAATTTATCAGACTCTTCAAGAGCATTAACTGGGCATTTATCAATGCATATATTGCAACCTTTGCACCAGTCGTCCTTTATTTCTATCATATCTTTTAACACCATTTTTTAGAATATGTCAAGTGCTCTTGCTAAAGCTTTTTCTTCACGGTATTCGGGTAAAAGTATGGGAGCTTTTTTTCCGTTGGAAATATTTTCTTTTTCAACTTGTTTGTTGTATTTGTCAATATGGGCCAAAGTTAGTTTACCAAGTCTTACATTTTTAATATATTGCGCTGCATAAATGCCGGCTCTTCTACCAAATACATTAAAATCAAGAAGCGAATTTCCCATCAAACGATTTTTTCCATGAACTCCCCCTGTTACTTCTCCTGCTGCAAATAAACCAGGTATTTTTGTTTCACATTTCTCATTTATTTCTATACCGCCATTTTGATAATGAAGTGTGGGATAAACAAGAATTGGATGCTCTGTTAGATCAATTCCGAAACGTTTGAACTTTCTCATTTCACCAGCAAGTTTTTTTTCAATAGTTCCTTTTCCATGAATTATTTCAATCATTGGAGTATCTAACCATACTCCAGGCATCCCTGTAGGGGTGATAATTCCGTTTCCTGTTTTACATTCTTTGATAAAAGCAGCTGATTCAACATCCCTTGGTTCGAGTGGGAAAACAAACGATTCTCCATTTTTATTTACGGGAATTGCTCCTAAACCTCTTATCTTTTCTGTCGATAAAATACCTACTAAAGGTTCAGGATATGCATCTCCTGTAGGATGAATTTGAATGGTATCTAAATCACGCAGACGAGCACCTGCATGATATGCCATAATTAATCCATCGCCTGTTGCTCCATAATGATTTGTTGTTGGATAATTTGCAAGATGAAGCCTGCCTGATCCACCGGTTGCAAGAATAGTTGCTTTTGCTCTAATAACATAATATTCATAAGTTTCAAGATTAAAAGCAACGCCGCCGGCAACTTGTCCTTTATCATCCATTATTAATTCAATTATTGGTGAAAATTCAAGAACGGGGATCTCTAAGTTTCTTGAATGATCTCTGATACTTCTCATTATTTCCATTCCAGAATAATCTTTACAACTATGCATTCTATTTTTACAGGTTCCACCACCTGATAATTCCTGAAACTCTCCGTCTTCTTGACGGTCATATATAACGCCAAGTTGTTGATGCCAGTCAATTATTTGAGCTCCATCTAAAGCGAGTGCTTTTGCAAGTTCAGGTATATTTGTAAAATGCCCTCCACCATAAATATCAAGATAATGCAATGATGGGCTATCTGATGGTCTATCTGCTGCTTGGATGCCGCCTTGAGCCATCATGGAGTTTGCATCGCCGTGCCTGAGTTTTGTAATAATTAGCATATTTTCCTTTTTAATGTCATGTTCATATGCAAAAATTGAAGCAACAGTTCCTGCGCCACCGCCACCAATTATCAGTAAATCAACATCATAATCTATTTTACTTAAATCAACATCTTTTGTCTCAAGAATTGATTTCGCTTCAAGTAAATCTGCTATTCCATCATAAAAAATCTCACCTTTATCCGGACCAATTTTTAATACTCTTTTTGTTCCGGTCATATAGTCTGGATGGTATTTTTTCAGAATCTTTTCACGATCTGCCATGGACATAGGTTTGACAGGATTTTCCATATTTTTTTCTCGATTTCTTTCAACAAGTTTTATAGACTCGATCATATAGTCCGGGTAGCCTTCAGAAATTTTCATATTATTTAGCTCCTGAATCACCAACTTCCTCTGCTTCAATTTTTCTTTCAGAGTATAGTTTTTTAATTTCGTTTCTACTCATCTTCATTAGATTATCTATCTCAGAATCATATTTTTTTTCATGAATTTCTTTTAATCTTTTTTCAAGGTTTTTGGATTTTGGATCAATATATTTTCCCTTCAATCTTCTTGCGAGCTGACCCACGTGATAATGTCTAATATCAGCGGGACATCGCATAGCACAAAGGCCACATTGAATACAATCAAAAGATAGCTCAGCACATTTTTCAATGTCACCGCGAATTGCCATTTGAATATATTTCATAGTCTCAACATCCTGAGGACATGATTTTGTACAAGTATTACATGACACACAACGAGCAATTTCAGGATAAAATTCTAAAAGAATACTGTCAGATGGTTTAGTTTTTGAAATATCATATTCTACCTTTGTTGCAGGAACAAAAGGTAATTGAACAAGATACATTTTATCTTCAACGACTTTTTGGCAAGCAAGATCAAAACCTAGTTTTTGCTCATTTTCTATTCTGTAAACTGTAGAACATGCGCCGCAAAATCCTGCTCTACATCCACTCCCTCTGATAAATCTATAACCAGCATATTCTATAGCTTTCATTATGGTTAAACCAGCAGGAACTTTGTAGCTTTTCCCCATAATATAAACTTCAACTTCTTCAACTTTTAGTTTTTCTGTATGTGCTTTTTTGCTCATGGCAATCTCTCCACAAATTAAAGTCTATTATAGATTTATTGAGATACATTTATCATTCTCACTCCTTTTTTCAGGTTGTCTGTTTTGTGATGTGGATATTTGTAACAATGCGATTCCTCCCAATGTAAATGCAATAATTAATAAAACATTGAGGTTATAAACTTTTTGTTAGATAATACCACATGAGTAATAATTATTTTTATAATTGCTAAAATGTTATTTAAAAATAATATATATTATCAAAAAGACTAAAAATATACTTTATTTTATTAATATGAGAAAAATACTTAAATGAAAAGGACTTATTCATAAATATGCAATGTTTAAAACTTACAACAAAAGAGAAACAGGTATTATACGGACTTACTAAATATCCAAATTCAACCGATAAAACAATTGCTGAAAAACTAGATTTAAATCCCTCAACAGTAACATCAATAAGAAATAGATTGAGAAAACAAGATTTCCATCAAGGTCTAACTATTCCTAGGCTCCAAAATCTAGGATGTCAAATATTGGCAATAATATATCTGGATTTAAATCCTTTAATACCCTTAAAAGAACGAGTAAAAATATCTAAAAAAGCAATTGCGGTTTATGAAGAATTATTTTTTTCAATCGGCGCTCAGGATAAGGGGTTTTCTATAAGTCTATCAAAAGATTATGCAACTATTGGAAGAATTAATGATATTAGAACACAAACTTTTGGAAAATATGGCTTTATTGAAGACGAATACCCAAATATGATAATTTTTCCATTTGAAATTAGCAAGGTGTATCGTTTTTTTGATTTTGCCCCTTTATTAAAAAAAACACTAGATATCTATACAACTTCAGAAAAAGAAATAAAAAATATAGGTTCTTTAACTAAAACGCATTATACTTTTTCCGATACTGGAAAAAAAGTCTATTGTATGCTTATAAAATATCCAGAATCCTCTGACATCTTTATAGGAAATAAATTGGGAGTTTCTCGGCATACCGTCTCAAAACTCAGAGTCATTTTTGAAAAAGAAAATTTGTTACGGAGAATAAATCTACCTAATATTAAAAAACTTGGTTTTGAAATATTAACCACCTATCATATACATTTTGATCCAAGAAGCAATCCAGATATTGGATTAGATGAAGCCTCCCAATTAATGAGCGATGCCACTATTTTTATGGCAACAAGATCATTCGAAGCTTTTATTTTGTCAGTTCATATAAATTATGATGATTTCAATAAAGACACAACACGAATAATGCAAATATTAAAAGAAAAGAAATGGATTACAAAAAACCCTATAATTCGAACACATAGTTTATCTGAACTAATTCTCATTAAAAATTTTGAATTTGCTCCTATTGCAAAGAAAATTTTAAATTGTGATGTTAACTTTGAATAGTTATTAAATATGAGGATTTACATTCCAAGGGATTATGAAACTTTTCGAATATCGAGGTAAAGAACTCTTCCAACAATATAAAATCCCAATCCCAAAAGGGAAGTTAGTAACAGGAGAAAGAGATTTTAAGGATTTGAAATATCCCTTTGTCCTCAAAGCACAGGTTCCAGTTGGGGGGCGAGGTAAGGCAGGTGGTATTCAGATAGTTAATAACAACAGAGAAGCAAAAGAAAAATTAAGCCAGATAACGGGTATGGATATCAAAGGATTCACTGTCAATAAAGTACTTGCCGAAGAACAAATTGACATAAAAAATGAGTTTTATATGAGCATAATGCTTGATCGAACAAAAAAAATGCCGCTTTTAATGATCAGTAGCAAGGGCGGGATCGATATTGAAAGTGTTGATGACGATCAGATTTCTAAACAATGGATTAACCCATTTATCGGAATTCAACCCTTCCATATACGTCGAACGATACAAACGCTAAAATTACAAATAACACAAGCAAAAGAAATAACTCATATTTTGACCAACTTGTATAGGATGTTTCGAGAGTTAGATTGTGAATTAGTAGAGATTAATCCATTAATCATATCAACTGATGAAAATGTTATTGCTCTTGATTCCAAAGTTATCATTAATGATGATGCGCTCTATCGTCATCCTGACCTTGTTGCTGAACATGTTGAACTAACGGTACTTGAAAAAGATGCAAAAGAAAAAGGTATTGCATTTATTCAACTTGATGGTGATATTGGTGTCATAGCTAATGGAGCAGGATTGACAATGGCTACACTTGATGCGTTAACCTATTATAAAGGAAAAGCTGGAATTTTTTTAGACCTTGGCGGGACAGATGACCCTGAGAAGGTGAAACAAGCCTTTGAACTTATGAAAAAAGCAAAACCAAGTGTTATATTTTTAAATTTGTTTGGAGGAATAACAAAATGTGATACTGTCGCAAAAGGAGTTAAATCTGTTATATCTAGAGAGGGAATAGATTGTCCTGTTGTTACTCGAATAAAAGGTATGAATGAAGAAAAAGCAAAAGAGATTCTCAAGGATGCAGGTTTAATTACTGCTGAAACATTACAAGATGCAGCAGAGAAATCCTGTAAAATAGCAGGAGGGTTATAGATGTCTATCTTTGTTGATGAAACAAATAAGGTAGTAGTACAGGGAGCGACTGGCCATCAAGGGGTTTTTCATATTGGTGAAATGATTGACTTTGGTACAAAAGTTGTTGCCGGAGTTACACCAGGTAAAGCAGGACAGAATGTTCATGATGTTCCTATTTTTAATGATGTAAATGACGCAGTTACTGAGACAGCAGCAAATACCTCTCTTGTATTAGTTCCCGCTCGATTTGCAAAAGATGCTGTCTTTGAAGCTCTTGATGCAGGCATTAAAACAATTGTTGTGATTACCGAGAACATCCCTTTTCAGGACGCTATGGAATTTGTTCATTATGCAAAATATAACAATGCAGTTTTAATTGGTCCAAACTGCCCAGGTATTGCAAGTCCTGGCAAAACTAAAATTGGTATTCTTCCAGGAAGTATTTTCAAAAAAGGAAATGTTGGTGTAGCAAGCCGATCTGGGACATTAACCTATGAAATTGTTAATTCATTAAAAGAAAAAGGAATAGGGCAAAGTACCTGCGTTGGACTTGGTGGGGATCCAATTATTGGAACAACTTTTATTGATTCATTGGATGCTTTTGAAAAAGATAAAGAAACAAAAGCAGTAGTTCTTGTCGGTGAAATAGGGGGTACGGCTGAGGAGGATGCAGCCCAACATATTATTGACCATATTAGTAAACCTGTATTTGCTTTTATTGCAGGTCGTACCGCTCCACAGGGAAAACGTATGGGTCATGCAGGGGCAATAATATCGCGGGGCAAGGGAACAGCAAAATCCAAAATTGAAGCATTTCAAAAAGCCGATGTTAAACTTGCAAAGTTTCCCACTGATATTGCAGATCTTGTCAAACAACATTTATAATTAATACAATAGCCAAAAACGATAATATCGCTTTATGTAACAAATCTGAAACCTTAATGCTAAGAAAACCTCTTGCATAAAATTAGCATTTCTAAATAGTATTAAATCATTTTTTTTCTACAACATTAAAAGCTTTCATACCGCCATAAAATGCTTTTTTGTTAATCTCTTTGTATTTCAATGGAACATTTTCAAGTATTGCCTCTAACAATACATCAGATTTAAAAGGTAAAATATCTGATGCTGCAAGTGCTCCTAACATTACAATATTTTTTGTGATAATGGCCCCAGATTCTTTTGCAATTTTTAAAGAATCTATTTTATAGAGAACAGCATGGGATTGTAATTCATTAAAAACATCATTTAAATCAGGATATTTTTCCCCACCAACAGCAACAGTAAATGGAACAACAGGGTTAATATCTGTTATTATTTTAGTTTTTTTATTTGCAAATGCAATATTTCTTAACGCTTCAATAGGCTCTGTGCTCACAATAGCATCAGCAGTTCCCGAAGGAACCAATGGGCCTGACAAATCTCCCATGCGTACTGTACAATTTACTGCCCCCCCTCGTTGAGCCATGCCATGAACTTCAGAAACATAGATAGTAATGTCTGCTTTGACTGCTGCTTTACCAAGGATATTTGCAGCAGTAATTACTCCTTGCCCTCCGACACCGGTCAGAACAATATTTGTTTTATTATTCATTGCCCCTCCTCCTTTTTTGATATGGCACCAAATGGACAAATTTCAACACAATTTCCGCATCCATTGCACTGGGTTTCATCGATATGAACACTGCCATCATCAGAAAAATAAAACGCAGTACACCCAAATCGACCTATACATGTTTTACACCGTTTACATTCTTTCTGATTAATATGATAAGACGGTATCAACTCTCCAGAACGACGTTTACGCTGAACTTCTAAAAGAATACAGGGGGATTTACTAATCACAACTGAGGGTCCTTTGAAATCTAAAGCTCTTTTAAAAGCTGCAATAGTTTCTTTGACATTGTTTGGGTCTACAATTTCAATATGCTCAACACCAAGCCCTTTTACAACATCCTCTACTCTAATAAGTTTTGCCGATCTACCCATGCCATCATATTCTGTACCCGGATGGGGTTGATGTCCCGTCATTGCTGTAGTTCTATTGTCAAGAACAGTAATTACTACATCATGATTATGATGAACTGCGTTTATAATTGGTGGTATTCCAGAGTGAAAAAATGTTGAGTCGCCCATAAAAGAAATAATTTTTTGATCCGTCGATACAGCAAGGCCACAGGCAGTACCTGCATTTGAACCCATGCATAATAATAAATCTGCAACTTCTAAAGGTGGGGCTTTACCTAAGGTATAACATCCAATATCTGTGGGATATGCAGTATCTTTTGGTGCTGCTTTTTTTACTGCATAATATGTTGCTCGATGAGGACAGCCAGGGCATAATGAGGGAGGTCGGCTGGGGAGTTTAACTGTTGAAGTTTTCCCTTTAGAAAAAGGATATTTTACCTTAAATATTTTTGAAAAAGCCTCTGCTACAATATCAGGATTGTATTCATAAAGACGTGAGAAATGTCCTGTAGATTTTCCGTATATTTTTACTGATGATCCTATGTCATATGCTAGTGCTTTAAACTGGTTTTCTAAAATCGGCTCTAATTCTTCAACAATCACAAGAATTCTACATGATGTTATGAAATCCTTACACATTTGTCTGGGTAGAGGATGACTCATTCCAAGTTTTAAAATTTTAACATCAAGATTAAGAATCTCTGCAACTTCTTTAACGTAATTATAAGACACGCCAGATGTGACTATTCCAATATCTTTTCCCTTGTTAATTTTGGTTATGCTATTAAATGGTGATTTTTCAGAGATTTTTTCTGCCTGTTTCATTTTATCAAGCAGAACAGGATGCTTTATTCGAGCCGTATTTGGTGTAGTCACTAATAGAGGATCTTTTTCAAAATGTCCTTTCCTACGAGGTTTTGTCATCTTGTTAAAAGTTACTGTACCTCTTGCATGGTTTAATCTTGTGGTTGTTCTCAGAAGAATAGGCAACTGTAATTGTTCGGAAATTTCAAAACCAATACGAGTCATCTCTTTGGCTTCATGGGGAGTTGTAGGCTCAAGAGTTGGTGCACTGCCAAAGAGGCCGAAATATCGACTGTCTTGCTCGTTTTGAGATGAATGACAATAGGGGTCGTCAGCTGAAACAAGGATGTGGCCTCCTTTACAACCAACATACATAAATGTCATAAATGCGTCACTAGCAACATTAAGTCCAACATGTTTCATACAGGTTAGTGATCGAAGCCCACAAAATGATGCAGCAGCTGCTACCTCTAAAGCAACTTTTTCATTAACTGAATATTCAAAATAAAAACCAGGATTTTTATTCTCTTTTTTTGCTTGTTTTGCGATTTTTGAAAATGTATCAGCAATCTCAGAAGAAGGAGTTCCAGGATAGGTCGTTGCAACATCAATTCCTGCTTCAAGTGCACCTCGAGTTATTGCCTCATTTCCAAGTAACAATATTTTTTTACCTATTTTATCTTGCGTTACTTCCAACATTATTTACCACCAAATAAGTCTACTATCCTACTGTTTTACTGTTGCCCCGGAACAGTGGTATTTTCAAAGAGAATATAAAGCTACCGGAAGATAAACTTAACATGAGAAAATTAGGTTATTTTTTTTAAAAAAAACTCTTTTTGATTATTTACGGAATTAAATATCCCATACTTGGTCTACCTAGGTACATATATGCATATTCATCTGCGAAAAAGGTACTTAAAACGTTAATGATTTTAGGGTAGTGGAAGGAATTGAGCTGGTAGTTGTATTGCATCCCATCCCTCCTAGTGAGACCAGCCATCCTTCTTTTTTTATTACAGTTTTTCTCATATTTTTTCTAAAAAAAGAGAAAGTATTTGTACATCACCCTGCATTACCTTTTTGCCTGGTGAGGAAAGATTGGATGTACTGGGATATTGACAACAAAAAACAGTACATTTCTCCATATGTATCACATTAGAAAAATAATAAAAGTTAGGAGGGTAAAACTATGAGTAAAACGCATAATGTTGGGATGTACAACGAACCAAAAATTACTACAAAACAAATCCCTTTATTTGAAGAAGAAGATGACGGAAATTTAGTACCCTATGTTAGAGAGTAAATACATATGAATTAATATTCCAACTTCATCTCCTTTTCAATAAACCAAATCATTTATACTCAGCATCTATAACTTATTTTTTATATGACTAAAAGAAACGTTTTAAGTATTGCTGGCTCAGATCCCTCGGGCGGTGCAGGGATTCAAGCGGATATGAAATCATTTTCAAAGATGGGGGTTCATGGTCTTACTGTTATTACCTGTATCACTTCTCAAAATACTAAAAATGTTCAAAATATCTATCCACTACCAACTCAAGTTATAGAAAGCCAACTTGATGTATTATGTGAGGATTTTCGTATCGACGGCATTAAAACAGGCATGCTATATGATGACGAAATAATTAAAATTGTATCAAAAAAAATGAAAGAATACAAACTTTGTCCAGTGGTAGATCCTGTTATGGTTGCAACATCGGGAGATTCTCTTTCCGTGGATTCATATATTCACACTCTTAAAACATATCTTTTACCTTTGACATATTTTTTAACTGCAAATATTTCTGAAGCAACTTCACTTTCAGATATTTCTATAACTACTATAGATGATGTAAAAAAATCTGCTAAAAAACTCTATGAATTGGGCCCTAAAAACATTCTAATCAAGGGGGGTCATCTTCAAACAAAGCAATCAGTAGATGTGTTTTATGACGGTAACATGTTTTATGAATTATCTCTTCCCCGGATAATGGGAAAAAAAGCACATGGATCCGGTTGCAGTCTTTCTGCGGTTATCGCATCATTGCTGGCCTCGGGAGAGTCCCCATTAGCTTCAGTTAATAAGGCAAAACATATTATTTGGAGTATGATTTATAAGGGGTATACACCAGGAAAAGGATCAGATGTTTTACATCATCTTTGTCCACATATATTGCCCTTCTCTCTATCTGAAGAAAAAATTAGTGTATGGGTCCAATTAGACAAAGAAATTGAAAACCTTCTTTCTCACTTGCCAATATTTCTTATACCTGAGGTGGGAATGAATTTTGCTTATGCCTGCGATAAAGCAAAAATTTCTGATGATATTTGTGCGATAGATGGAAGAATAGTAAAAACAAAGAATAAACCGATGTGCTTGGGGGAACTTAATTTTGGCGTTTCACAACATGTTTCCTCTATAATATTAACAGCTATGTCCTTTGATAAAAATATTCGATCTGCTTTAAATATTAAATACTCAGAGGATAATTTAAAAAGATGCAATAACGCAAAACTTCGTATTGGATATTTTGAAAGAAAAAATGAACCAAAATTCACAAAATCAACAATGGAATGGGGGACAAAAAATACTATTGAAAATCTTGGTTTTGTACCCGACATAATTTATGACTTAGGAGGGGTAGGAAAGGAACCAATGATTCGCATATTAGGAAAAAATCCAAGAGATGTTTTAAAAAAACTCAAAAAAATAATACAAACAGATATAAGATAGTGGAATACGAAATGTTTATAAACATATATAACAATAAGCAAGTAGTAAAACCAAAGACCTAACACGGAGGTAAAACAATATGACAGCAAAAGGAAACGAAGAAAACGTAATATTTATAGGAAACAAACCACCAATGAGCTATGTTCTTGCTATTGTAACTCAGTTCAATAGCGGCTCAAACGAAGTAATAATAAAAGCAAGAGGAAGAGCCATTAGTAGAGCTGTTGATGCAGCCGAGATATCAAGGAATAGGTTTGTACAAGAAGTAAAAATAAAACAAATAGATATTGGAACCGAGTCTATTACAAACGAGGAAGGAAGAACATCAAATGTCTCATCCATTGAGATAACATTAGCAAAATAATAAAAATTTAAGAGAATTATTTAGCAAATAATACTTCATCTTCCTTTTATTTTTTTATTATTTTTCTGTATATGTTTCTCTGTCAAATCTTAAACATTTTCAATTGAAAAAGACTCTAGCACAAATGACTCTATTATGGTATTAAATGTTTTACTTGGTCGCATCGCCTTTGATGCCATCTCATCATCAGGTTTATAATAACCACCTACATCTGCTGGTTTTCCTTGTGCTGCAAGCAGTTCTTTATTTATTTTTTCTTCATTTTCTCCAAGTTTTTGAGCAATTTTCATAAAATGCTTCTGCAGTTCCATATCATTGGTTTGATTAGCAAGTGCTTCTGCCCAGTACAGTGCTAAATAGAAATGGCTATTTCGGTTATCTGGTTCATTTACTTTTCTGGATGGGGATTTGTTATTTTCTAAGAATTTCTCAATTCCCAAATTTAAGGTTTCTGCAAGAATTTTTGCTTTTTTGTTTTTTGTTCTATTACTAAAATGTTCTAGAGATGGTGCAAGTGCAAGAAACTCTCCAAGCGAATCCCAACGAAGATGACCTTCCTCCTGGAACTGTTGAACATGTTTGGGTGCAGAACCACCTGCTCCTGTTTCATACAATCCACCACCATTCATCAGAGGTACAATAGAAAGCATTTTTGCACTTGTCCCTACTTCGAGAATAGGAAACAGATCTGTTAAATAATCACGAAGTACATTTCCTGTTACTGCAATTGTGTTTTTTGAATCGTTCATGCGTTTACATGAGAAAAGAGTTGCTTCTACAGGATTCATGATATGAATTTCAATACCTTTTGTATCATGATCTTTCAAATATCTGTTGACTTTTTCTATAAGTTGGGCGTCATGGGCTCTGTTTTTATTTAACCAAAATACGATAGGATATCCAGTTGCTTTTGCGCGGTTTACAGCAAGTTTCACCCAATCCTGAATAGGAAGATCTTTAACTTGACACATCCGCCAAATATCACCTTGCTCAACACTGTTTTCAAACAATGTTTCTCCTGACTCAGATACAACGCGAACGATTCCCTTTTCAGGAATCTCAAATGTTTTGTCATGAGAGCCATATTCTTCTGCTTTTTGTGCCATAAGACCTACATTTTGAACAGTCCCCATAGTTCTTGGATCAAAGGCACCATATTCTTTGCAGAAATCAATTACTGTCTGATAGACGCCAGCATAACTGCTATCAGGAATCACAAATTTTGTATCATAGGCTTTACCATCAGGGCCCCACATCTTCCCAGAGTTTCGAATAGCTGCAGGCATTGATGCATCGATAATTGTGTCACTGGGGACATGCAAATTAGTAATTCCTTTATCTGAGTTCACCATAGCAAGTCTTGGTCTTTTTTTATAACATTCTTGAATATCTGTTTCTATCTCTTTTCTTTTACTTTCTGGCAGTTTCTTGATTTTTGCATACAGATCACCTAGACCATTATTTGAGTTTACACCAAGTTCTTTGAAGGTTACTTGATGTTTTTCAAAAACATCCTTGAAAAATACTGATACGACATGACCAAAAATAATGGGATCAGATACTTTCATCATCGTAGCTTTGAGATGAACTGAAAACAAAATATCCTTTTGTCTTGCATCTTCGACTTCTTTTTCAAGGAAATTGCGTAATGCATGCTTTCTCATCACAGTTGCATCGATTATTTCACCGTCAATAAGGGGTAATTTCTCCTTTAATTCTATTATTTTTCCATTTTTATTTATTAATTCAATTTTTGAATTACCCGCTAAATCTTTGCTAACGGTCATGGATTTTTCATTAGAACGCAGGTCATCACTTGTCATATGAGCTACATGTGATTTAGATGAGGAAGACCATTCACCCATTGGATGAGGGTGTTTTTTCGCATAGTTTTTTACAGGATCTGGCACTCTTCGATCAGAGTTCCCCATTCTTAAAACCGGGTTCACAGCACTTCCCTTAACTATGTCAAATCTTGCTCTGATTTCTTTTTCTATTTCATTTTTAGGCTCTGCAGGATACTCTGGAATGTTATATCCTTTATCCTGTAATTCTTTAACCGCTGCATTAATCTGTGGTAATGATGCACTGATACATGGTAGTTTGATTATGTTTGCCTCTGGCTTTTTAACAAGTTCACCCAGATAGTTTAGATCATTTGTTTGTCTTCGATCATCGGTAAGTTTATCTGGAAAATTTGCAATTATTCTCCCTGCAAGAGATATATCTCTTGTTTCAATTTTTACTCCCGCGATATCGGTAAATGCCTTTACAATAGGGAGAAAAGAATACGTTGCAAGAGCTGGCGCCTCGTCAACTTTTGTGTATATTATCTTTTCTTCCGCATTCATCTATTTCACCTTTTCAGGTTTATCAGGCATCATATATTGTATATCATCCCATGGATGTCTATATAATCCTTGTTTCATTCGTTTTTGGTCGATAATATGACCCATAAATCCTATACTTCGTCCAAGAACAAATAAAGCATTTAAAACACCAAGGTCAACAAATTCTCTGACTTCTTTTCTTGAATACCCTATACCTCTTAGCATGTCACAACAGAGAACACCAATAACTCCATCGACATTTAAAATTAGATTGTTTCTTTTTGCAGTTGTTAATTTTTCAACTTCAAGGGCAAAGTCAAGCGTTTCGGTTTTCGGGAAATTTTTCTTTGCAAACTCTTTCATTATAGTTACTCGGACGTCAGGGTTTGTCACAGATTTTATCCTATGGCCAATTCCTTGAATGTTAACGTTTTTATTTTTCATGTCTTTTACCATGAAGCTTGGTTCTTTTTCTTCATATAGATATTTTGTAAAATGGTCAGCTGAGCCTTGTACTGCTCCACCAAATCTTGGCCCAATTGTTAGAAGTCCACTAACAAGTGAGGATATCAGATCTTTTCCTGCACGTGCCGCAACAATTGAGTTGTGTGCACCAGATACTGCTGGTCCATGATCGGCTGTTAGTAGCACAACTCTTTCAATAAATTCTCTTGCCCATGGTGGCAGGTTTTTCTTAAACCATAACAGTCCAATTACTCCGCCAAGACCCCATTTTTCTTCAAATATTTTTGAAATCTTAACGCCACAATATTTTAACTCATCACCTCGATCATCTGATATAGTGCTGATAAAATTAGCAGGTCGTCTTATTATTCGTTGTTTCAGTGCAACAGCATAATCAAGAGGTATTGTGGGTGGTTCAACATTCGGAATGGGTTTGTGTTTGCCTTGTTTTACAAGATTGTCAAAAGCCTTCTTGATTTGTTTATCAAAATCATCAAAACTATTGGGAACAAACGCACCTGCTTCCTTCAACGCCTTGTTTTTAGCATCAGCTGTTTCCATATCTGCACCTGCACGTGCTCCAGCATGACCAAATTGAACTTCAGCTGGAAAAACCTTTGAGCAAGTTCCAATACACCAGGCGACAACAGGTTTTTTTATTTTACCTTTTTTTATTGCCTCTACAACTTCATATTCATCGGTTCCACCAACTTCTCCCAGAAGAACAATCATTTTAATATCTGGATTTGCCTCATATCTCATTATATGTTCTATAAAGTTTGATCCGGGATATCTATCACCACCGATTGCAACTCCTTCATAAACACCGTCTGTGTTCATTGCAATGATATTGTTTAATTCATTTGAAAGTCCACCTGATTTTGAAACATAGGCAACACTCCCTGCTCTATGTAATTTTGATTCAACTATGTTGTCTAGCATTCCCGCAGTATTTCCAATTCGAAAACCACCTGCTGCAATCCCACCTACGGTTGCTGGACCAATAATCCATTTATTTTTTTCTTTTGCAATTTTTATTAATTCTTTTGTCCTTCTCTCAGGAACTCCTTCTGCAATTATTGCAACAGTTCTAATTGTTTTACTTTCCAAGGCTTCTTTACTTGTTGGATAAGCTGATCTAAAACTTGCAAAATTAACCATAAAATCTGCTTCAGGATATAATTTTGTTGCTTCTGATAATGTTTTGTACATTGGTATAAGTATCTCTTTTGTTCCCCAGAAACATTTATGCATGCCTTCTCGTGTTGGATTTACAATTGCAACAACAGAAGGCGTCTCGCGTCTGCATATATAATCAAAATCTAGCATGCGTTGAATCGCTCTTTGTTGATAACCAAAAACAATTGCTTTTGTGTTTTTATCCATAATAATATGCTCTTTATTTTGTTTTTTGCGTTTGGATTTAGTTTTATTCATTGTTACTGCCCCCATTTATTTTCCCTCCAGAGCCATATTTACAATTCTTGTCATATGTGTTTCAGGCCCAAAAACTTCTATAGGAATTCCAAGTTCTTCTCCCAGCGCTCTCATTATTTTTAATCCCTCCTGGTAATTTGGCCCTCCACGTCTTACATAAATTTTAACATTTGCATCTTTGAGTTTTTTCTTATAATCCCTCAGAGCCATAGTAATTCCGGTAAATGTTTTTGCAACATCAGTGAAATTTGCAATACCTCCACCGATAAGTAAAAATTTTGGTCTACCCTTGGGATCTTTTTCACGCGTCATCAAATCAAGTATCGTTTTTGCATATTCATATGTTTGATCAGTTGTAGGATTCCCACTATATTCTCCATAATTTGCCAGCTCATTGCGGTAACCAAGATCAACAATTGTATCAGTGTAAATTACACTTCCGCCTCCACCAGCTACCATTGTCCAAACTCGACCTTTATGGTTTAACACGGTAAGTTTAAGTGACGCTCCGCTTTTTTCATCCATCATCTTAATGTATTCTTCTTCTTTAGATAATTTTCTTCCAAAAGGCGCTGGAAATGTTAAATCACCCCATTTATCGCCGCTTTCAAAATGAGCAGTATCATCAATTCTTGCCACTAAATCAAGCGGAACTATTTCTTTACCTGAAACGACAAATGGATTAATTTCAAGATATGCATAGTTTAGCTCTTTATAAAATTTATAAAGACCTTTAATAAACTCGGCAAACATCTTTTTATTACTTTTTGACGTATCTTTTGGAAGTTTACTTTCAATATTTATTTTGTCAGGGTCTTGATCAACATTGATTTGAATTTCTGCAACAGTATCCCATACTGACTCTATGTCTACGCCACCATGATTTGAAAAATAGATTGTGTCTCCTTCACGATTACTTTTAATTGCAATATAGTATTCTTCTTTATGAGGAATGTAAGGTTCGATAAGAAAATGGGTTAATTTACCTTTAACCCTGCCAACCGTTGTTTCTTTGTTCATTCTCTCTTTTATCCATTTTTTAACTTCAGGATAAGGAGCATTTGCTTTTATTAGACCATGTTTTCCTCTTTTACCAAAAAGTTGATCTGGTTTCACAACCAATTTTTCTTCTTTTAACCATTTATATTTTTTTGGTAAATCATCTAAATTTGTTTTTGGATCAACTAAAACAACTTTCCCTGGAAATTTAAAATCCTTACTTATATAATCTATCCAATGTTTTGCAAGCATTTTTTTCCCATCATATTCTCTAATTCCACGTTGCGCCATATTTTTATCAACTCCATATTTTATTTCCCTTTCATCTGATTGAGGGCTCCTCCTGCAAGAAGAATATTTTTCTGCCTATCAGATAGGGTATATACAACTTCAAACTTGGTTTTTTTAGTTTTATTTTTTACAACTAAATTTTTTCCTTCTTTTAACAATTTTTTTATGTTTGGAATTTCTAAATCATCACCTTGATCAATGGTATCATAATCTTTTTCATCTTTGAAGTTAAGGGGAAGGATCCCAAAGTTGATCAGATTTGCATTGTGTATTCTTTCCATTGATTTTGCTATAACTGCTTTCACGCCCATATACATTGGACAGAGAGCTGCGTGTTCTCTACTACTTCCTTGGCCATATGAGAGTCCTGCAACAATGATATTGTCTTTTCCACTCTCTTTAATTTTTTTAGCTCTGTCATGAAACGTGGTATCTACAACTTCAAATAAAAACTCAGAATATTTTGGTACATTACTTCTGTATTTCATTTTTGAACCAGCAGGTATTATATGATCGGTTGTAATTTTATCTTCAACTTTAAGTGTAACCTCTCCAGATATTGTTTCTTTCAATGGTTCTGCTGATGGTGGGTCTCCTATGTTTGGCCCTCGGTATACTTCTGTTTTTTTTGCATCTTTTGGAAAGATAAACATACTATCATCAATAAAGAACTTTTTTGGCATTCTAACATCAGGATATTGTATGCCCATTTTTTCTAAATTACGCGGGTCAATAAATTTTCCAGTCAATACTGCAGCTGCAGCAGTTTCAGGGCTAACTAGATAAGCGTTTGCACTTTTCGTTCCAGATCTACCTAAAAAGTTACGGTTACTAGTCCTCAGTGTTACAGAATCAGTTTTTGGAGATTGACTGTTTCCAATACAAAAGCCACAAGCAGACTCCGCAACCCTGGCTCCAGCATCTATGATGCTTTGAAGTCCACTGTCTTTTGCAATATTTTGAATGACTTGCCTTGAACCTGGAGCAACAACAAAACTCACGTTTGGGTTAACTGTTTTTCCCTGGACTATCTTTGCAACGGTCATTAGATCCTTATATGATGAGTTTGTACAACTGCCAAGACATACCTGGTCTACCTCTATGGCGTGGAGATCCTTGACCTTTGAGATATTTCCTGGGCTGTGAGGTATGGCTGCTAGTGGTTCTAGATCAGATAAATTTATCTCGAATATTTTCTCATATTGTGCGCCATCCTCCGCTGTCAATTCAATCCAATCTTCTTCTCTTCCTTGTGATTTTAAAAATTCTTTTGTAATTTCATCACTTGGAAAAATACTTGTTGTAACTCCGCATTCTGCACCCATATTTGTAATTGTTGCACGTTCAGGTACAGTCAATGTTTTAACACCAGGGCCACCGTATTCAAACACGCAACCTACATTTCCTTTTGTTGTAAAAATCTCAAGAACTTTTAAAATAACGTCTTTTGCAGAAACCCAAGGCTTAAGTTTCCCGGTCAAATGAATCTTTATTATCTTTGGGCAAGTTATGTAAAAGGGGCCACCCGCCATTGCAACTGCTACATCTAAGCCTCCTGCACCTATTGCAATCATTCCAATACCACCACCTGTTGGTGTATGAGAATCAGAACCAAGCAATGTTTTCCCAGGTTTACCAAAACGCTCTAAATGTACTTGATGACATATTCCATTTCCTGCACGGGAATAGATAATTCCATATTTTGCAGCAATGCTTTGCAGATATTTATGGTCATCAGCATTTTCAAATCCAATTTGAACTGTGTTGTGGTCAACATAGCTTACTGAAAGTTCTGTTTTTACTTTTGGAACTTTCATCGCCTCAAATTGAAGATAAGCCATAGTTCCTGTTGCATCTTGAGTGAGAGTCTGATCAATTTTTATTCCTATTTCTTGTCCCGCTTCATATAATCCTTCGACTAAGTGTTTTTCTAAAATCTTTTGTGTTATATTTTTTCCCATAATCTTACCTCTCCCTTTGTATATCTACAGGTCTGGGATTTAATGATAATATAAAATTACTACTTAAATTATTTGACTAACTATTTGACTAAGATTATTCTGTGTAAATCTGTGTAAATTTTTGGTAAAAAGATACTTATACCAAAAGTTTATTCAGGGACATCCTCATTACATACAAACTAATAATAAAGGGAGGAAAAAAATGTTAATAATTGTGCGTCTATATCCAAGAACAGATATTAATAAAGTATGGGATTTTGTAGAGAAGGAAATAAAAGATGATTCATATGAAGAAATAACTCCTCTATATGCAACACAATCAGAGGGGATGATGAACATTGGTCTTATTTTTGAGGTGAAAGGGACAGACTATATGACAAAATTTATTACAGAAGATATTGTAAAATGTGATGAAATTCATCATACGAAAACAATTTCTCTTATGAAGCCAATTTTTTTCCCTATACCAAAAAAGAAACCAGAAACTATCCATAGATATGTCATTCGGGTCTATGCCCATCCAAAGCAGTATAAAAATGTTTATGATCATTTAATCAACCATAATTATCCATTTAACCTATTTCCAATTTACGTTTCCTACTCGCTTGGGGATGAAGATATTATTATGAGTCTTGGCGCTGACTCAGAAGCAACTGTTAATAAATTTGTTAAAAGTCATATCCGTCAGCTTGATGGCGTTAATCAAGCATCATACTATCCTGTGTATAGGGCAAAAAGATTTGCATCACTAGCAAAACTTATTGAAGAACAAAAAGAATATCTTGATAAGAGGTCAAAAAGTAAATCAAAAGATGAATTTGATTATGATTTTGACTGGGTTGAAAATTTTGAAGAGCATGCTAGACTTACCGGAGCATTTCCTGGTGATTATTAATTATAAAAATTAGGTGAATTGAATGGCTGAAGAAAATATACAAGTTTTAATGGATGAGAAGCGGGTATTTAAACCAAAAGAAGATTTAGTAAAAAATTCAAATGTCAAAAAATGGATGGAAAAACACAACATAAAAACAGTTGATGAACTTTATCAAAAAGCAGAAAACTGGCAATGGTTTTGGGAAGAAATTTCCAAAGATCTTGTTGAGTGGTATAAACCATATGATAAAGTCGTTGAGTGGAATGCCCCATGGGTAAAATGGTTTATTGGCGCAAGGTATAATATTGTTCATGATGCTTTGGATAAACACGCACATAGTTGGAGAAAAAACAAGGTTGCCTTTGTTTTTGAAGGAGAACCTGGAGATGTACAGAAATGGACCTATCACGACCTTTATGTCGAGGTTAATAAATTGGCTAATGCAATGAAGAAACTTGGGATAAAAAAAGGCGATCGTGTTGGAATTTATATGCCAATGATTGTTGAATTGCCCGTTGCAATGCTAGCATGTGCAAAAATTGGCGCTATTCACTCAGTAGTATTTTCAGGATTTAGTTCTCTTGCTTTTAGGGACCGGGTAAATGACTGTGAAGCAAAACTTGTCATCACCTGTGATGCATTTTGGAGACGAGGTAAAAAAGTTTATCTCAAAGAACAAGCAGATGTTGCTGTTGAAGAAACACCAACTGTTGAACATATTATTGTTTGTAAGCGTACGAAAGATGACGTACCATGGACGGAGGGAAGGGATCATTGGTGGCATGAACTTATTAAAGACATGTCAAAAGAATGTGAAACTGAGAAACTTGATGCAAACGATCCTTTATTTTTCCTTTATACTTCAGGAACAACAGGAAAACCAAAAGGTATCATTCATGCCCATGGGGGCTATGCAGTAGGTACTGCATACACCTTAAAATGGGTTTTTGATATGAAAGAAGAAGATATCTGGTGGTGTGCAGCTGATATTGGCTGGATTACAGGGCATTCCTATATTGTTTATGCTCCATTAATACTTGGTGCGACATCTGTGATGTACGAGGGAGCACCAGATTGGCCACAACCTGATCGTTGGTGGGAAATTATTGAGAAATATAATGTTACTCTTCTTTATACCTCTCCAACAAGTATACGATTATTTATGAGATATGGCGAGAATTGGCCTGAAAAATATGATTTGAGTAGTCTTAGACTTCTCGGATCTGTAGGGGAGCCAATAAATCCAGAAGCATGGATATGGTATTACAAATATATTGGTAATGAAAATTGCCCAATTATGGATACCTGGTGGCAAACAGAAACAGGACATTTTGCTATATCGCCCTTGCCTTTGACCCCTTTAAAACCAGGATCTGCAACTCGTCCCTTACCAGGCATGTCTGCAGCGGTCTATAATGAACAAGCTCAACCAGTTCAGAATGCTGGAGGAAATCTTGTGCTGACTCATCCTTGGCCGGGAATGCTTCGAGGAATTTATAAAAATCCTGAGAGATATGAGAATACCTATTGGAGTAAATTCAAGGATACTTATCTTGCAGGAGATGTTACAAGGGTAGATGATGATGGGTTCTTCTGGATACAAGGAAGGGCAGATGATGTATTAAATGTTTCAGGACATCGAATTGGGAACTCTGAAGTTGAATCGGCACTGGTCAGCCATCCAATGGTTGCCGAGGCAGCTGTAATTGGAAAACCACATCAGCTTAAAGGAGAATCAATTACTTCGTATGTTGTGTTAAAAGGAGATGTAAAACCAACAGATGAATTGCGAAAAGAATTACGAGAACATGTTGGTAAAGAAATGGGAAAACTTGCCCGTCCCGATGAGATATGGTTTGTCCATGATGTACCAAAAACACGAAGCGGGAAAATTATGCGTCGTGTTATCCGAACCAAAGCTCTAGGACAAGATACTGGTGATATATCAACTTTAGCAAACCCTGAAGCAGTTGATGAGATAGGGAAAGCTCAATAAAGAGTTTTTTCTTATTCTTATTTTTTCTAATAACAATTAAATAATACTTTGTAATTGTATCGTAACCGTCGTTGATATTGGTCAATATTTCCAATGAATAAGGAGAATTTTAATGGACGTAGAACATATAGAAAAAGGTATTATTGAGCTTATTAGACGTGCTGAAACCCATCTTCCTATCGATGTTATTAAAGCTTTAGAACATGCATATGATGTTGAGGAGGGTGTGGCGAAAACTCAGATTGAAGCTATTCTTACTAATATTAAACTTGCAAGAAATTCATTGCGACCGATGTGTCAGGATACAGGAATACAAACATTTTTTGTTGATGTTGGAGTTGATTTCCCCGATATATCAAATCTTAAAAAAATAATTGTTAATGCAGTTAAAACTGCTACCACGGACATCCCTCTTCGGCCAAACACTGTTGATCCATTGACAAACAAAAACCATAAGGACAATCTCGGAGAGTATATGCCCTATATTACTTGGGATTTGGTCGATGGAGATAAGGTGCATATCCATTGCTTCCCAAAAGGAGGCGGTAGTGAAAATATGAGTCGATTAGGAATGCTAAAGCCGGGAGTTGGCCTGAAAGGAGTTAAGGATTTCATAGTGGACGAAGTCGTTAAAGCAGGAGGTCAACCATGCCCTCCTACGGTTGTTGGTGTTGGTATAGGGGGAGGTGCTGATTTGTCATTAAAACTTGGTAAAAAAGCTCTTCTTAGGCCTGTTGGAATACGACATGCAAATAAAGAAGTTGCTGCAATCGAGATTGAGTTAATTAAGCGTATCAATAGCAGCGGCATTGGTCCAATGGGACTTGGGGGTAAGACAACGGTTCTTGATGTGCATGTTGAGATAGCTCATCGTCATCCTGCAAGTCTCCCTGTTGGGATTTCGGTTCAATGTTGGGCTGATCGCAGAGCATCCATGACGATATATTCTGATGGACAATGGGAGGTTAGATAAATATGGAATATCATTTTTCTTTGCCCATTACTGACAAAGATATAAAAAAGCTTACCGTTGGTGATGTTATCTATATATCTGGAAATATTTTTACTGCCCGAGATGAAGCTCATAAAATGATGCTTGAATCAGATACCAAAAATTTGCCCTTTAATCCTTCAAATATGGGGTTGTTTCATTGTGGGCCACTTATGAGAGAAACGAAAAAGGGATGGGATGTTGTATCCGCCGGTCCAACCACCAGTAATAGGATGGAACTTTTTGAGTATGAATTTATTAAAAAGTTCGGTACTCAAGTCATTATCGGTAAAGGAGGTATGGGCGAAAAAACAAAACAAGCCCTTCAGGAGTATAATGCAGTTTATACTGCATATCCCGGCGGTGCTGGTGCATTGGCTGCTGATAAAATCAAAGAGGTTATTGGAGTATATTGGCTTGAAGAATTAGGTATGCCTGAAGCAATTTGGGTGTTTAAGGTAAAAGATTTCGGGCCTTTAGTTGTTGCAATGGATTCGTATGGAAAATCACTTTATAAACTCAAATAACCAAAACGATTTTAAGTTATATATGGCCACATTTTTATGGTTAAGTATTAAAACTATGAGCACTATTTCATTGATATAATCCTATGAGAGAAGAATATATAATATGATTCGCATTATTGGTAGTATTTTAGTAATTACTATTCTAATTTTTATTTCTGCGTTTTTTTCAAGCTCAGAGATGGCATTTATTTCTGTAAACAAAGCATTGATTATTGATAAAGCGAGAAATGGAAATAAAAAAGCTAAAATTCTAGAAAAACTCTATTCTAACTATTACACAACGATAAGTGCAATCGTTGCAGGTAATAATCTTGTAAATATATTTGCATCAGTACTTTCTGGATATGTAGCTGTTGAGTTTTTTGGTAATATTGGAGTTGGTGTTGCCACTGCTGTAATGTTTTTTTTAGTGATAATTTTTAGTGAAGCAACTCCTAAAGCATTCGGGCTTAAAAATGAAAAACTCCTCCTTCGAATGGCACGTCCGTTGTATCTTAACACTAAACTATTTTCCCCTTTTGTTATTATGTTAAATGCAATCACAAATGCATTCCTCTTACTGATTGGAGAGGAACAGAAAAAAAATATGACTATCACTGAAGAGGAAATTAAAGCGATGATGAGGCTTGGTGTTGAGGAAGGGACCATTGAGAAAGACGAACGCGAGATGGTTGATGATGTTTTTGAATTTGATGAAACTGTTGTAGATGAACTGGATCAACCGAAATATAAAATAGAATTTTTGTATTATAAGGATACTATCGGCGATTTGATTAAAAAATCTATAAAAACTGGTTATTCTCGTTTTCCGGTATATAGAAAAAATTTTGATGATATTATTGGCATGGTTCATGTAAAAGATACCTTTATGATAAAAGATCACTCTACTCCTGTAAATAAAATAATGCGTAAAATTTTAAAGATTAAAGCGACAATGAAAGCTGATGATGTTTTTAGAGAGATGAAAAAACATAAAACACATCTCGCTCTTCTCCAGGATAAAAAAGGGAGAACATTAGGACTTGTTAGTATGGAAGATTTAATTGAGGAGATTTTTGGCGAAATCTCTGATGAACATGATTATAAAAGTGCATAGATATTTTCATGCTATCTGCCGCTTTTTAGTTTATATATCTGATAAAAGTAATACTTGACTTTTTTGTCTGATTTATGCTTTTGGGTAACAAGTGTAAAGAAGGTGGGTAATGGTTGTACAATAAGACATTATATAGAGAAATGACAAAATAGTAATTAAGGTGATTTGAAATGAATGATAAAGAAAACCAATTAAAAAAACTATATGACGATGCTGCTGTACTTCATCTTTATCATTCCGGCAAAAGAATTATAGATGAGGAGTATACTGATCTTTGATTACAAAGCCGTATTTTTTCCTTTTGACATTCATCAAGATTTCATATAATGGGGGATATGGAATGTTGAAATATTATTAATATTTAAGGCTCGCTATTTTATCCGTAAAATAAGACCTATCTTCATAAATCATTGGTTCAAAATCTAATTTCTTCTTCAGTCATAAACTATAAACTCAGTTTAATCTGTAAATATTTTTTTATTATTAGTATTTAAAAATCATATTTATTAAGAAAAAATAGTTCTTGTTAATTATCTATTCGAAAAATGTGAAAATAGTATGAAAGAAAAACTTTAATTATGGTTTCGTCCTTTACTTTGTGGAGGATATAGATATGAGTGTTTACAAAATAATAGATATTGTAGGAACATCTGAAAAAAGTTTTTCTGATGCGGTAAAAAGTGCTGTGGAGGAAGCAGCAAAAACAGTTAAGAGGATAAAACGAGCAGAAGTTAGAAAATTTGATACAAAAATTGAAAATGATAAGGTTGTTCTCTACCGAGCTGAAGTTAATATAGCTTTCGAAATCGATAGATAAATTAATTTTAAATCTTGCGGCTTTGGATAATAAAGAGTACTTCAGAGTTGTAGAAGGTTACTCATATATTACATAATCATAAGGCTAGATTTTAAGCTTATTATACGATTTTATATGTTTTTTTTATTTTGATTCTTTATATGCTTTAGCATCCATAAGATCATTGATCTGCGATGTATCGCTTATCTTAAGTTCCACGAGCCATCCATTATCATATGGGCTTTCGTTAATTATTTCAGGTGAATCATTAAGTTGCTCGTTTATTTTTTCAACTGTTCCATCTAATGGAGAATATATTTCAGATACCGATTTTACTGATTCGACTACACAAAGCTCATCGCCTTTTTTGACTTCTTTGCCTTTTTCAGGCAGCTCAACAAAAACAATGTCAGTAAGTTCAGCTTGTGCATGATCAGTAATCCCAATTACAGCAATATCTCCTTTGATTTTTACCCATTCATGTGATTGTGTATATTTCAAATCATCTCGTATTTCATCACCCATAATAATCAATACCTGTTATTTTTATCATTGTTATAAACATTTTCTAATTATTTGCTATCCAATCTTTTGGGACAATAGGGGGTCGAACAACTTTTGCTTTTATTGGTTTGTCTCGTATTATTATATCAAGTTGTCTTCCTTTATCACGAAATTCTGGATCAACATATCCCATTGCTATGCCTGTGTTCAGACAGGGAGATAATGTTCCACTGGTGATTATCCCAACTTGTTTTCCCTCTGATTCAATTGAGCAACCATGGCGAGGAATGCCCTTTTCTTTTAAAATAAAACTGGTAAGACGTTGATATGTTCCCTGTTCTTTTTGTTTGAGTAACGCCTTTTTACCAATAAAGTCATGATCCCAATTGATTGCCCAGGAGAGTACTGCTTCTAATGGAGTTCTTCCTCCATGGAACTCATTTCCTGCAAGAAGAAAACCTTTTTCAAGTCGTAAGGTGTCACGCGCTCCAAGCCCTATAGGTTTTATAGAAAATTCTTCTCCTGCCTTGAGTATTTTTAAAAATACTTCTTTTGCCTTTTCTGTTGGAGTAATCTGTATTTCGAATCCTAACTCCCCTGTGTATCCTGTATGAGATATAATGCAGTTAACTCCAGCTATATCAATATATTGGCATCCAAAAAATTTTACTTCGTTAAGATCCGTATTTGTAAGCTTTTGAAGGGTGTCTCTTGATTTTGGTCCCTGCACTGCTAGTATAACGTATTTGTCTGAAACGTTTTTTATATCTGTGTTTAGATTATATTCTTTTGATTTGTCTTGTAACCATTTTGTTACTATTCCATCCATACCTGCATTTGGTATTATCATATATTTATCGTCTAGATGTAAAAAAATAGTATCATCAATGATAGTGCCATCTTCTCTTAAAAAAGCAGTATATTGACTTTTTTTATCAGGGATTCGGGATGCATCTTCAAAAGTTGTCAGGCTGATAAGTTTTTCAGCATCAGGGCCACTAATCCATACATTGCTCATATGGGAGACATCAAAAAGACCTACATTTTTTCTTACTGCCAGATGCTCTTCTTTTATTGAAGAGTATTGAATGGGCATCTCAAAACCAGAGAATTCAGTAAATTTAGCACCAATGTTTTTGTGGATATCAAATAATGGAGATTTCTTAGCCATAGCAATCGAGGACGGAATATGATATTATATTGTTTAACCTTTCGACAAAGTATATATCAAACACAGGTTATAACCTGTTTACAATGAAACCAACTACCCTTCCAGGAGTATACAAAAAGGGAGAAAGATTATATACAGAATGTCTTGAAGGACGTAGTCTCCCCAATGTATATAACGAGAGGATCATTTGCTTTAAAGGCAAGCATTATCGGTCTTGGAATCCTTATCGTAGTAAACTTGCAGCAGCTTTACTCAAAAAACTCTCCTTTCCTCTGACAAATTCTTCAACTGTTCTCTATTTAGGGGCTGCAACAGGAACAACTGTAAGCCATGTTTCAGATATGGTACAACAAGGAACTATTTTTGCAATAGAAAACAGCCCTTTAGCAACTCGTAAACTGCTTGAGTTATGTAAACATCGAAGAAATATTATCCCAATCTGTGAAGATGCAAATCATCCAGAACGATATAAATTTCTTCTTCCATTATCTGTTGATATCGTATATCAGGATATATCCCAACGAAATCAAGCAGAGATTTTTTCAGAAAATATCTCAGCATTTTTAAAGCCTGGAGGTACTGCAATAATTATGGTAAAAGCTCGGAGTATCGATATTTCATTGCCTCCTGGTAAGGTTTATGAACATGTAAAAGAAAATCTTATTGAACATAAATTAACAATCACTGATAGCATCAGTCTTAGTCCATACGAAAAGGACCATTCTGCAATTACTGTTTGTCTATGATTAAATCGAAACAATAATTATAGGTAAGATGATTCGGAAATCACGTTATGAATGCATCATCAAAGGATAAAAAATATGTTCGTCTTCTAAAATTTTTCGTTCCATTTATCCTGGGTTTTGGTGTATTAGGAATCTGGTGGCTCTTTGATGATACCATACATATAATTTGGCCGTTAATAGTTGCATATTTCTTTCCACCATTTGGAAAAGAAACTATTATCCCATTAGGTATAGGGCTTCTAAAAGAGGGTTTGACTATTCCTCTTTTAAATATTCACGTTCAACCTGTTTCTGTTAATCCAATATCTATTGCACTTGCGATTGCATTTGTTGACGTGATCGTAGCATTATTTCTTGTATGGAATTATGATTTAGCAAAAAAGATACCACTTATAGGAAAATTTATTATCAAAATTGAGGAAAAAGGAAAAGGGATAGAAAAAAAATATTCATGGATTAAACCTCTTCGATTTGTTGGTATTGTTCTTTTTGTTATGTTTCCGTTTCAAGGATCTGGCGGTCTTGTAGGATCTGTTGTTGGGCGATTATTTGGTATGAAACCATGGAATGTATTTTATGCGATATCTATCGGATCTGTTACAGGATGTTTACTGATTGCAATGTTTTCAACAGCCTTTTTAATTTTTACAAAAATAAATACAGTTCTTACCATTAGTATTGTATTGATTATCGTTGCTATTATTGTTATCATCTATCTCTATAAAACAAAATTAAGAAAAAATGTGATTAGATAGTAATATTCACCTCAGATAGCATTCTGTTGACAATAAAACGAGGCATTTCATAGAGATATTGAGTAAAAAAATTCTTAGGTATAATATCATGTTTGCTAATTTCTTGTGCTCTGTCGAGATGATTTCTTATCTCATTTATATATAGCTTTTTAATCTCAGGAGAATTTTTTTCTATTTTCTGTTTAATTGTCTTTGCTTTAATTGTTCCATTTTTAATAGATTTTTTTTCAAGTCTTGAGAGTAGGGGTAGAACAACACTGTCAATCATTTCTCCTTTATCAAGATCGACTAAATCATCTGCAAGTTGGTAAGCAAAACCAACTTCTCTGCCATATTGGGCGAGAATTTCTGCCAATTCATCAGATGCCTTAGCCCAAATAGCAGCAACCTTACATGCAGCAGAAAAAAGTGTTGCAGTTTTCAGATCGATAATCCTACTATAAATCTGAAAGAATTTTGAATCCGCAGAAACATCTGTGTCAGTCAGATCTTTGCTGTTAAAATTTACTTCGCTGAGCTGACCATCAAGAGTACCGTTCCATGCGTCGATATAGAGTTTCGCAAATTTTTCCCCATGGGCGACAGCAAGGTCAAGTCCCATGATAAGCATTTTATGACCAATTAAAATTGCATTGTCAATGCCTGATCTGATGTAAAAAGCTGGTTTTCCTCTTCTATTCATGTCGCCATCGATGATATCATCATGAACTAATGATGCACCGTGAGCAAGCTCAACACCAACTGATCCTTCCAAAAAATTATCATACATTTCAGCAGGCTCATTTCCAGCAGTACATACTTTAAATGAGATAGATGCAAGTAATGGACGTAATCGCTTCCCACTGTTTAATATTGCAAGAATTCTTTCATCTTTTATCATTTCTTTAATTTTATTCTCGATGTCATTGTGAACATTTTCTAGAAATACTTCAAGCGTAGGCGGCTGTTGTGTCATTATATCTACCATGTATTTTTCTGCAAGGAAAATGACCTTGATATAAATTTCTATGTAATATACTCTTCTATTAGCTTTTTTGGTTTTTTTGTATTTGGAAATAAATTATATGAATTTATCCTTTTAATGATTTCGCTATCATATATATTTCTGAACTACTCTTCCGGGATGCTGATGGTGAAAACTTTTTAACATTACTGAAGTGATTTTTAACAGAATCGATATAAATTTTTGTTTCTTCTCCTTCAAATATTTTACAAACAAAATGTCCCCCGGGCTTTAAGAACTCTAAAGCAGTATCTAATGCATTTCTACATAGCCAGATACTTCTTGCATGATCAATAGAATAATTTCCAGAGATGTCTGGTGACATATCAGAGAGAACAACATCTGCTTTATTATTTTTCATGTGTTGTTTTATCTCTCCAATTGTTTCTTTATTGGTCATATCTCTTTGGAGGATAAGGATGTTTTCAAGCGGTTTTATTGGCAGTAGATCTATACTTATGACTTGTCCTGATTCCCCAACGTACTCTTGTGCTATCTGGCTCCATCCACCTGGGGCGGCACCTAAATCTATAACGATATCATTAGGTGAAAAGATATGAAATTTTTTTTGTATCTGTTTAAGTTTAAACGCAGAACGAGCGCGGTAACCAACCTTTTTTGCTTGTTTGTAATAATGTTCACGCTTTTTTTCTGAATACCAACGAGTCATAAATTACAGTATAATATCAATATCTAGTCGTTCAGCAAGTTCCTTGTATCTATTCCTGATAGTTACTTCGGTAACTCCAGCGACATCAGCGACTTCTCTTTGTGTTCGTCGTTCACCGCAGAGAATTGATGCGATATAAATAGATGCTGCAGCAACGCCTGTTGGTCCTCTTCCACTTGTAAGTTCTTTATCAGCAGCGTCCTTTAATATTTCAATTGATTTTGCTTGTGCATCTCCACTTAGTTTTAACTCGCTGCAGAATCTTGATATATAATCTTGAGGTGATGTAGGCATGAGTTTAAGGCCGAGTTCTCGTGCTATAAATCGATAGGTTCTGCCGATCTCCTTTCTTGATACTCTTGAAGAAGCTGCGATTTCGTCAAGCGTTCTTGGAACATTGCATTGGCGACACGCGGCATATAATGCTGATGCTGAAACTCCTTCGATGCTTCTTCCACGTATAAGGTTTTTTAATACTGCTTTCCGATAAATCATTGCTGCTGTTTCTCTAACTGTTCGAGGTAGTCCCATTCCTGATGCCATTCGGTCAAGTTCTGAAAGTGCAAAGGCCAGGTTTCTTTCTGTTGCGTCTGAGATGCGTATTCGTCGCTGCCATTTTCGTAGTCGATAAAGTTGTGCTCTGTTTCGTGTTGGAATGGATTTTCCATAAGAATCTCTGTTTTTCCATCCTATCATGGTACTTAGACCTTTATCGTGTATGGTATATGTCATTGGTGCCCCGACTCGGGCTCGTTTTTCTCGTTGATCAGTATCGAACGCTCTCCATTCTGGACCGTGATCAATAAATGCCTCGTCAATGACAAGACCACAGTCTTCGCATACAAGCTCTGCTCGAGAATAATCTTTACTTAAATGAGTGCTATTACATTCAGGACATTGAATGATTTCTTCAATACTTTGTCTTTTATCTTTTTTCTTTTTTGATTGGACTTGAACCATTATTTAGCCCCCAAAGGTTTTTTAAACTTTTCGATATACTTTTTAAGAAGCATATTATAACTAATATATAAACATTTCCCCTAAAGTTCTTTGTCAATTACCTCCTGTAACTCTGCACAATAATAGTTGTCACAATCTGACGAATTCTATATTTGAAAATATAATATTTACATAATCATAAATATTTTAAATCCTTATTACAACAAATCATCACCTCCTTTTTTTATTGGAATGTTCATCAAAACTCAAACCTTAGTAATACTAGTATAGGTTTATTCTATGTTTATTGCTGTTTCTAATATATGGTTTAATTGTTATTACACTCCGAAAAAGATACACGTTGAAATAGAAAAAAAATAGAAGGGATATTTTCTATCTATAATTTTGTCATCATCGATAAAACAGTTCTCAGAAAATTGATGATATGTTGTAATAACTGATTACCTAAAGGATTATAGTTTAATGGCATAACAACAGCTAATGGCTCTGACCATGCACTCTCTGCATCGTAAATATCTTTTGCTTTGACTCTTATCGAATATGATCCCTGCACAGTCCATCTGTGTTTTGCTGTAACTTGTGCACCTGAGGAATATGGTCCGTACCAATCACTTGTTGTACCATCGCCCCAATTCCATTGATAATAAACATTGTCTCCTTCGGGATCAATAGTCTTGGTAGAATAGGTATACTCAACGTTAATCTTACCCGAAGAAGGACCTGATGGTCTCTGAGGAGTATTTGGAGGATTATTGTTTTCATCAATTGCTAAAACAATAGCCTCGTAAGGAATATAATTTTGTTTTGTTACCGTAACATACATCTGACCAGGACCACTGGGTACCAATGAAAAAGTCTTTTGGCCTGCACTGTTTGTGATACCAGTTTGATAAATATCTGTTCCTTTCCATACACAGACATATGCCTGATTAACTGGGGAACCACCTGAAGTAACTGTAACGGTAAATGATGATGGAGTGATCGGGATTTGAGAAGGATGAGAAACAGAGAATGTACTGGGGTTTTCTTTCCAGATAGGCATTTCAGGATCACCTAACAGTGTTAACTCTGTGAATATGTACTTATAATAACCATAGAAATCCCATTGATAGCCAGTGTTTTTATGACTGGAAAAAACAGGTCCAAGCCTGTGATTGTTGTCAGGGAACAATGCTTTAAAGAAATGTCTATCATATCTCGTGGAAAGCGTATCATATGTTCCGGGGTTATACCAACCATAACGGGAATTGCCAACAAAAGCGACTCCTCCGCCGTTACTGTTTCTAACAAAACTTTCAGCGATACAAACAGCTTCATCATAAGCTGCTGGCCAACATCCCAAGGAATACATAATGCCCTGTTTATTAGCATTTGTTAATGCATTCATATCAGAATTATAAAGCCCCCATCCATGATTTACCGATCCTGTGCCTATATAGTTAGTAAAGCAATGATCTGCATGGTTCATGATATTTTGTCCGGCGTTAATTGCGGCAATTACATTGTCCCTATGATTGCCAGAATGACTATCATAAACAGTGGTCATTGACCAGCTTGAAGGAACATAGGTGTTTCGTATACTTATTTTTAATTGTTCTGAATAGGTGGAGCTATCTAGATCAAATCCAAAGAATCCTGCTCTTTTTGCAAAATTTGATAAAGGAGGGTTTTTTTCATAGTTTAATATTTTATTTATAAAATTACCTATCTGTCCCGTTCCTGATCCAGGGCCTGTAACTGAAGCTCGACCAACATGGACATTACATGTGTAACTACTGCCAAATCGCGCATAGAAGGTATCATTAGGAATCGGTTCAGGATCTACTGATGAAAACGTCTGATAATGACAGGGGACAACATTGGTATCACCACCTAGGAGGAAGTACACTGTTCCCCATGTGTTATAAGCATCTTGAATAAAAGCACGTATTTTTTCTAAATTGCTACCACTGTATCCTCCGCTGTTATAAATCCAGGTTAAGGTTACAATATTTGCAGGGATTCCTTTTTGTGTCTTCCAATCTGCAAGCGGTTGAAATGCAGAAACCCAGCTGGATTGAGTAATAATTACATAGTCATAATTTCCTGGAGGTACAGCTGTGGTCTGGGGGTTAGGTGACTGACGAAGGAATATCTGATCGGGATTAAATACCATTGATTCAGCCATCTGCTTATACATCAGAATACTTTGCTCGGAGTGATTTGGTGATAGATAATGTGTACAGACATATTCATCTGTTCCTGATAATTGAAATGTCAATGATGAAACAAACGAAACAATGTTTTCATTCGGTATATATCTAATGGGATACACCGAGATGTCAACCATTACTTGGCCTGCAAGATCAGATTGCTGATGAAATTCTACATATATCTCTGGATATGGATTATCAGATGAATATATTTCATAATCTGGTTGAACAAACATGGTTTCATCGTAGGATACACTGATAGGTAATGCCTCCTGGCCTGGCAGCAGGGTATAGCTCCCTGGTATTTGATTTTCTATAACTTCAACGACCTCAAGCGAGGTAACTTTCATGTCTCCCGGTAGAGCAAGGCGAATATATTTCATAGGAACCATAGGTTTACCAGGGTCCATAGTATGTCCTTGCTGATCTAACGTGATAACATCATAGCCCCATTTCGTTGAAAATAAAAGATCATCAGCAGAAAATTCTACAGTGTATGTAAGATGATATATTTCCTCAGTTATGTTTTTTTCATTTGTTCCCGAAAGCGATGGAGCTAACGGTAAGATAAAAAGTAAACAGCAGATAACAAACACACTCAAGCCCTGTTTAACGATTTTTTTATGATCTATGACAATGCCCCCTACTATAATATTTTCTTTTTCTTATTTTCATATATTTATTTCTGATATAAATAAGTAACGATAAATCTAGGCGATAGGTTAGAAATAGATAGAAAAAATAAGTTATTATGAGGTGGAAAATTATTTATCTCAAAATTATTATAGGTTTTTTTATCTACATGCAGCCCTCAATAAAATTTGTTAGATTATTGGAAAAATTATTCCCTTATCGGTTTTTCATGGCAAAGCTAACCCATGTTCCTTTTTTCCGATGGCTTGTAAAAAAAATGGTTTTTGACAAAAATGATGTTACCATTCTCACAAAAGATAGCGCTGTTGAGATAGCTCTGAATAAAAAAATGGTTCCACCTGAAAGCATTGTTGTTCCATCTGCAATTGTCAAACATTTTATTGATAAAACAAATTATTGTTTTATTATGGATTTTTGTTTATGCCGACAAGCTATGCAGTGCAACAATTATCCTATTGATTTAGGATGTCTGTTTATGGGTGAGGCGGCAAAAAAAATTCCAAAAGAATTTGGTAGATCTGTTTCTAAAAAACAAGCTCTTGAACATATCGAATTATGCCGTGAAGCTGGCTTAGTTCATCTTATTGGAAGAGATACCCTTGATGAGGTTTGGCTTGGTGTGGGATCAAAGATTCCATTACTTACGATTTGTCATTGCTGTAGTTGTTGCTGTCTTTGGAAAATGCTTTCTTCTTTAGACGAAACACTTTCCTCGACGGTTAAAAAAATGCCAGGTGTTGAGATATTGATAAATGAACAATGTACTGGGTGTGGGAAATGTGTAGATGATATTTGTTTTATTAATGCAATAACAATAAGTCAGGGTGCTGCTCAAATAAGTGGTAGATGTGTTGGTTGTGGTCGATGTGTCGAGAGTTGTCCACATCATGCCATTGAGATTGTTTTTACAGATGATGATTTTATTAAAAAAACTATCCAACGAATTGAGCATGTGATTTGCCAATAGGATGGGAAAAGAGGCTTAAATGTCGTCCTGATTACATGGAGTAGTATGAATTACTATTGTAATGAATGTAAAGATGCTATTACAAAAGAAGAGTTTTTCTTTTCGATGAATCGATATAAAAAACCACTCTGCAAACTTCATCAGACGTGCTGTATGAAACTTACTGGAACCACAAAAGATTTGCAGGAATTTGTTAAAAAAAGGCACACCGTTCAACGTCAAAAAGAAAGCCTTGAGTTGATTTCGATTAAGGATTGGATTAATGCCGATATCGATACATGGGAAAAAGCAATAAAAAAAAACAAAATGAAAAGAAAAAATAAATTTATACATATGCGATTATAAAAAAAGAATATGCAATGATGCTTGGGCGGGGGCAATCATTCTATTAATAAATTAATAAAATCCGATTTCATTTTTTTTACAATTATAAAATCCTTCACCCTTTTTTACATTATCAAATCAACAAAAAAATAAAAAAAAGAAAGTTAAGTGGATTTATTCTTCGATTTGCTCTTCAGGC
>JAWOGM010000086.1:0-6680 GCA_046496795.1 Thermoplasmatota archaeon | reverse complement strand
ATAAGAACCAATCCACCCAGTATTTGTTTCGTCTCCCCAGTCTATGAAATAGAATACAGCATCTCCATCAGGATCTGTTGAAACAAAATTATAGGTATATTCTACACCTGCCGTACCATTAATTGGACCTGTTATCGATGGTTTTTCGGGTGCTTGATTATCCCTTCCATATGTTCTAAAACACATATCCCAGGTTTCGCTCTCGTTGAATCTAGAATTAGGATTTTGATTCATTTTTGAATCAGCATAATAATGATGAGCTGAAACTGATTGATTTGTCCATGTATCACCCTCATCTAAAGAAATCCATGCGCATCCAAAAGGATAGGAGTCTGAGTTATTGTTTGCAGCCCAACCATAGAAATTTTCAGTAAAATTTTCTGTTACCGTGATAATATAGTATGTATCACCAGTAGTTACCACAATATCATCAAAATCAAATTCTATCCACTCTAATTCCTCAGTTGGAAATAAATCTGGATCGAGATCAATATAAGTTAAATCTTCATTTGTCAGTTCTTCTCTTATAGACACTCTGAGTGGAAATGTTGCAGTTTCGTTTCTAGCAAGATATAGTTCAACTTTAGTTAGTATTTCTTTTGTCGGGATAAACGATTGAGCTACTTGTATATAACTTTCGTTTTCATCAAATATTGGAAAAGGAAAATGTCCTATAGGAAGGAAAGCACCCTCTGTCATAATTTCTTGATATTGATCAAGTTCACCACCTATATTTTGAATGTAAAATCTATTTTGAGAATATTCCCCGGCAGCTAGTCCATGTAAGATTAAAACTCCTACAATTAATAATAATATAATTTTTTTCATAATTTTTTCCCCAACCAAATTTTTTTTGTTATATAATACAATTTTCGACATGTTTATAATTCTTTGCCAAAAAACAATAGACAATTGTCGAAATTCATATACTTGGGAATAATACAAATTAGGTCATAGTCATCATTAGTATGTGTCGAAAATAATAATACAAGTTCTGTTTTTGGTTTCGATTGCCAATAGATTTTTTCGTGAGATGTTCTCCAACTAAAAAAAAACAATTAGTTTGTAAGAACTATTACATCAAAAGAGAAATAGAAAAAAAACAATGATAAATCCATTTCTTTGTATAGATATCTCATCGCGAACATTTGCTGCAGATATGTGTAATGTCATCTCAATAGGTCCAATACCAATTATACTACCAAGTGGCATCTGTATCTCTGTTTCGCTATTGGACGGAATTGAAAGAATTGTACCACTATTTTCATAATTAACGCCACCCATAATACCCCCTGTCACCGTTAGCATGAAGGCTACTTCCCATGCAGTGTATTCTCCAATATTTTTTATCATAAAAGAGGGGCCAAAGATGTTACCCTCTACATTTACATTGAGAAATGTTTCTCGTAATCCATATGTTTGAAAACAACCATCCGCATCTTCAATGAACTCCTCCCAGGTTTGTCCATCATCGATAGAAAAATATGCACTTCCATTGGGGTACACATTAGTACCATTTCCACCAACCCAGTAAAAGTTATTTGTAATATTTGCGGTGTAGAGAACTAGATAATAGGTCTCCCCAATAGCAACCCATATATCATCAAAATTAAATTCTATCCATTCTAGATCATCCTCTGTTGGTTCGTCCTCAACTACAGGAAATTGACTAGCTTGTGCAGATATAACAGCAAGGTTTTCCCCATAGAGATCTTCTCTGACTGCAAGAAAACAAGGACTTGATGCTGTTTGAGATCTAGCCATAAATAACTTAATTCGGGTTAACAATTCCATTTGAGGAATGAATGACTGTGCTATCGAAAGATTTGCTGGAAAACCAAAAATATCTGTATTACCCAGGGGTATACTGCCTTCATAATCAGTCATTGATTGATCAAGCTCATCGTCATACGATGATCCTAATGCCCGAGATAACGCACTATTTTTTTGTTGTGTTGAATTGCCAATGGCCATTGTGGATATTACACTTAAAATTATTATGCTTATTAGACTTAAAGCATAGAGTTTTTTAATTATTTTCATAAGACCTTTTCCTCCAATTTATAAAAACAATATAAATATATATTCCTACTATAAATATTTTTCTCGCTATTATTTTGTTATTCTATTATCTCTATTATGATACGGGGCATCTATGTTACTGTTACAAAATGTTACAAAAAAAAAATTAGGATGGTGGTGTTGGAATATAGCCACCTATCTGAAGACTTGGATCTCCCAGTAATGTCCATTGTTGAACTGTTTTTGCATGACCTGCTTCAAAATCAGTCATATCATGTGTTTGAACATATGTTTTTATTGCTTGCGAATGGGCATTACCAAGTATTTTTTGTTCATGTTCACCATACTGTCGGAAAAACTCAATGGTTATCCATCCATCTCCACCGCCGGTGGTCAGATCCTTACCAGGCATACCATACCCAAACCCAGCGTTTCCAATAGACGCAATAGAACCACCATTGGGATTGCGTACAAGTCTCCAGTTAAAACATTGTGGAACAGGTTGACCATATGTCCACATTGTTATTTTTGGTAGAAGGTTTGGGAAATAGTTTGGTAAAAGATCATACATAGCAGGAAGTATCGACACATTGAACTGACTGTTATGACATCCGCCGATAACAGCGATTGGTAGTTTTTCAGCATTTGACATAGTATCTATAGGCATTATGGGAAGTGAATAAAATGGCGGCCAAGGTTTAAGGTTTGTTACCGATAAACCAGTAAAACTTCCATGTTGTCTATTACCAGGAACGCCGGGGAAATGATCGCCCCATACATTAGCTGATCCATGACCTGACAGGAAAGCAAATCCGCTGCCTTTATTCCAAGCATTTAACACATCATAGACATTTGTTATTCTGCCATTGGAAGCCCAAAGTATGTCTCGTTCGAATTTTTCGGGCATATAATAGGTTGCTCCGCCACGTCCAAACAATACTTTTTCACCTTGAGTCCATTCTCCCTCATAATACATTTCAGAATCATTTATCCATTCAGAGAAAATAATTTCACCATATTTACCATCTTTAATCCAAACGTGAATATCAGTCAGATTTCCATAAGGCTTTGGGTCATAGGACTTACCCCTGATAGTTAATACTCCATTGACATAGCTCATATTTGCCCACGGTAAAAAATAGTTACAATATGCTTCATTATCCGTCGGAGTATAGGTAAAATCAGTATATCCTAAAATATCGCCTGGAGAGACGGTTACAATTTCTACGACAGGAGGAGCAGGATAACCATCTGCTAATGCTGGATTTAAATGATCGGTATGTTTAAATGTCAAAGTTGTTTTCTTTGTTCTATCGATCTCTATGGAAATAGTCTCCACATAGCTTTCTTCACCTTCTTTATTGAAACTCTGAGCGTATATAGTGTATTCACCATTTTTTAATCCAGTTGTATCCCATTGAAGGTTCCAATCCTGTTGATCTAAAAATCCATCTCCAGATATCATAAGTATTCTGTTAAACCATTCTGAATTGGCAATATTTGAAGTTTCATAGGTAATAATTTTATTGACAACGGTTTGTACCTCTCTAATACTTCTACAGGCAAGTCTACCTATTGATACATCAGGGATAAGATCGATTCCTTCATCATCTTCAACGCCTTCAATTCCCCATGCAGCAAAAATACCATCACCATTTGGATCCCAGCATGAAAAATTACCTTCAGCATCATAGATATCAGCGTAGTACAAATCACTTATTGCACCGGGATCAAAAATATTTGCGTAAGGATTCTCATCTAGAGGGAATTTTGGTTTGTCATAAAGATTTGCATAGCGAACCGGTACATACCATCCTTTTGAACCTTGATTTGCATCATCTCGTGGTCGGGCTAAAATCTGATTTTTAAGGCCTCCAATGAGAAGAACATAGGTGATGTTATGGGTTTCGATTGCATCTTTGATAAAGTATTTTATCTGCTCAGGTTTATCAATACCATCATAAGTTGAATATATCTCCTCTGTTGTTATTAAAAATGATTTTACACCAACCTCATTTTTATGATTTACAAGTCTGGTGAGGTGTCGTCTAAAAAGACGAGGAGCGATAATAACAAGATCATAGGGATCATTTATGGTATTTTGAATATGTGGTGACATCTCATAAGTGACCTTTATATCACTTGTTTCTGCCTGAATTATAGTTCCAGAATTGGGAATATATCGAACAGGATAGAGATGGATAATAGCAAAAGTTACTCGTTTATTTTCAGCGTTAAGACCAGAGCGAAGGGTGTAGGAAAACCATTCTGAGGGATAGGGATTATCACTTCCATAGATAGTCATATCTTTGATTTGATAGTTAGCAACATTTGTACTTTTTGAGAGAGGCAAGAGATATGAAGCTGGGCGGATTTCTTGTGTTACCTGTTGTTCGTTAATGTCATCCATGGTCACTTTAACATCTACATTTCTTGCGCCAAAAGGAAGTTCAACGACATGGACAACTTTTGGAAGTACAGGTTGGCCCGGTGACATGAGATAGGTATAGATGCCATCTATTTCTACTGAAAGATAATCATTAGTTTCTTGTGAAGTTCTCAAGGATGAAAACCTTAATTCTGAAAAACGTGTTTGTTGTGTGTCTTCTATGGTTTTCTCGTTGTAGCTATACGCCATTGTACTAAAACAGCTTAAAATACATATAACTGCCATTGCAGTGATTATTACTCTTTTCATATTATTTTGTCCCCTTTTTTATGGTGTTACCATTATAATATAATAATTATCAATGTATAAATTAGTTTCGCTTTGTCGCTTTGAGCATACTAGTTTAATATGTCCCAGCAGATTAATTTAAAAATATTTAGGTAAACCAAAATATTTATAAAATGTGGTTGTATCCCTGGCTGCATGAACCTAGAAACATGTGAAGAATATCTAGAGACGATATACAAAATATCAAACGGGTCGGTAAGAAAACTAGTAAAAACAGGAGAAATAGCAAAAAAAATGGGGTTGTCACCACCGACTGTAACAGAAGTTCTTCCAATTCTAGAAAAACAAGGGTATCTGACATACAAACCATACTACGGCATAATACTTACAGAAAAAGGAATGAAAATGGGACGTAAAATAGTCAGAACACATCGGATACTGGAAGTCTTTTTACAAGAATACTTCTCAATGGATTTAACCACCATGCACAATAAAGCATGTCAATTGGAACACATCTTTGACAGCGCTATGATCAATGAGATGTGTAAAAAACTAGGAGCTCCGACCAAATGCCCTCATGGAAATGATATACCTACATGCACTAACAAATACTGCCCTTTGGAGACTGATTGCTGATGATTCCATATTGGGTTCTTGTAACACTTATTGGGCTATCTGCAGGAGTTTTTGGAACAATGAGTGGAGGTTTAGCTGTATTAATAGTAAAAAAAATACGAAATAAACTCCTTAGTATTTTGCTTGGAATATCAGCAGGCATCATGGCTTCAATAAGCTTTCTAGATCTCATACCCGAAGCTATAGAAAAAGGTACATTAAACAGCGCAATAATAGGAATATTATTAGGAATTGGAATAATAGGAATTCTTGATTTAAAATTCCCACATCATCATGTAACATTAAGTAAAGACGGTGGAAAAAAATGTTGTCCTTATTTAAAAACAGGTATTCTTCTTAGCATAGGTATAGCACTTCATAATCTACCCGAAGGAGTTGCCATAGGAGCAAGTTTTATTGTTTCCTATCAAACAGGCTTACTACTCTCAATTATGATCGCAATACATAATTTTCCAGAGGGCATGGCCGTGGGTGCAGCATTATGTGGTGGTGAGGTAAAAGGCAAAAAAGTATTATTGATAACTGCCCTAGCGGGTTTTCCGATGGGAATAGGAGCACTTCTTGGCGTAGCCCTAGGGGGAGTCTCAAAATGGGCTTTATCTATTAGCTTAGGCTTTGCAGCAGGAGCAATGCTGTATATTGTATTTGATGAATTAATACCAGATGCACATCGGAAAGCAACAGGACATTCAGCCATAATGGGAATACTAATAGGAATACTTGCAGGCATATTCTTCATTGAATTTCTTCATTAAAAAATATAAAATATTACCGAAGACCCGATAAGGATTATTTTCAGGATAAATTTGTTACTATGACAATTTGTAAATATTCGCCAGCAACTATTTAAACAATGGTTAATAAAGATTATTGTAAAAGGAGGTGAGGAGATATCATGAAAAAGATTATAGTTATAATCATATTCTCTACTTTTTTGGTTTCTTCATATACAGTGGCTGCCAAACCTGAAAACATCCCGGAACATTCTGCTGGTAGAGATATAGATGCACCAGGTCAATGGAGAAAAACATCAGAATATTCAAATCAAAGTGATTTTGTCCATAGTGTTCTTACAAGGAATTTAAATCGAATAAGAGAGCGAAATGGCTTTGCTCCTCCCGGTTTGGAAAAAGTTATTGCCATATTGAATCTGATACTAGGTTTAGAAGACATTGAAAATCAAAATGGCGATGAAATTGAAGAGGGAGATGAAACATATCCTGAAGATGAAGAATCAGAAGATGAAGCTGAAGATTTTGAAGATGAGGACTCTGAACAGCCAGAACCTGAAGATGATGAATCTGATGAGACGTATCCTGATGATGAGCCTGAAGAGCAAATCGAA
>JAWOGM010000073.1:0-4581 GCA_046496795.1 Thermoplasmatota archaeon | reverse complement strand
ATTGGGAGCACTATCAACTGGGATAGGAGCTACAGATATGGCAAGTGTCTGGACAAAGGGTACATTGTGGTTTAAAGTACCTCAAAGTATATGTTTAAAAATCAGAGGGGCACTAGCAGATACTGTTTCTGCAAAGGATGTTATTCTTTCAATAATTGGAATGCTGAAATCAGATGGAGCAAATTATAAATCATGCGAGTTATATGGAGAGACAATAGAAAAAATGAGTATTGAGGGAAGACAATGTATCTGTAATCAATCAATGGAGATGGGAGTAAAAGCATCAATTGTACCTCCTGATGAAAAAACAATAGTATATATCAAATCTAAAACATCACAACTATTTACTTCAATATATTCTGATGACGATGCAACATATGAAAAGACTTATGATATAGATGTATCAAATCTTGAGCCACAAATCGCCTGTCCAGATACTGTTGACAATGTAAAACCAGTATCTAAGGTAGCGGGGGTAAAAATAGATCAAGCAGTACTAGGGTCTTGTACCAACGGCAGATTAGAAGACCTTGCAATAGCTGCTTCACTACTAAACGGTAAAACTATCGCAGACCATGTACGATTCCTTATTATACCTGCTTCGCGTCAGATTTACCAAAAAGCAATTAAAAAAGGATATATACAGATATTAACTAGAGCAGGAGGTATTCTTATAAACCCTGGATGTGGACCTTGCCTTGGATTACATCAAGGTGTTGTAACTGATGGCGAAGTAATCATTTCCTCTACAAATCGAAATTTTAAAGGTAGAATGGGATCATCTAAAGCTAAAATATATTTGGCCTCTCCAGCAACTGTAACCGCTTCGGCATTACATGGGCAAATCACAAATCCTTGTGAGGTGTTACAATAAATATAAAAGGAAGAGCGATTGTAGTTGGTGATGATATCAACACCGATGGAATCATTGCAGGTCGTTATCTTCACCTAACAAATCCAGATGATCTGGCATCTCATGTAATGGAAAATGCTGATATAGAATTTAATAAAAAATATCGAAAAGGCGATATCATTGTAGCTGGAAAAAACTTTGGATGTGGCTCATCTCGTGAGCAAGCAGCAATGAGTTTACGATATAAAGGTGTGAAAACAATTATTGCAATATCCTTTGCACGTATCTTTTATCGAAATGCTATAAATCAGGGAATCTTTCCAATCGAATCATTGCAATCTTATGCATCTATTTTTGAGTATGATGAGCTTGAAATTGATATCGCTGGCGGTTATATCTATAATATTACAAAGAACATAAAAATAAACTTCATACCATTTCCCTCCTTCATACAAGACATAATTAGAAATGATGGATTAGTACCTTATTTACAACAAAATAAAATCGTAATGGGTTTGACAGATGAAAAAGATAGTTAAAAAAGTATTATTTTATTTTTTTAATATTCAAAAGCAACATTTGATTTGTAGTATTATAAAAACCAAGTTCTTTGGTTAAAACTAACCAAAAAAATATAAGGAGCTGTACAATACGAGATAATATAATTAATGGAGAGATACTAAAATGGAATGGAGAAATAGATCTGCATATGTTTTTGTAAAAACAGCTAAAGGAAAAGCAGATGATATCTGGAAAGAATTTCAAACATGGGATAATGTTATTGGCACCTGGGTTGTTACAGGAGAATGGGATGTTATTGTCTGGTTTGACGCACAAGATTGGGAAACCGTCCACCGCTGTGTAGAAACTATTAAAAGCTGGAGAAATGTAGAAGAAACCAGTTCCCACATGGTATATAATGGACAAAAACAAAATTATTGGTGGTGGGAAAAACCAGCCGGAGCGTGGGTTCTTACAAAAGAGAATACATTAAATGAAACCCAAGAAAAAATGAAATCATGGAATTGGATGACTAGTGGTGCAAGTATCCCTGGACAATGGGATTCAATTTCATGGGTCGGCGGCAACAATTGGGAAGAAGTCTGGAATCATCTAAATGAAATAAAAAAAGGAAAATGGCAAACAACAGCCCATATACCAATTAAATCTTGGTGGAAACAAAGCTGGAAAGATAATTGGTGGTAAATCTTATTTACCCTCTTTTTTTATTTTTTATTTCCTATCAATATATTTGTAACCAGTGACCTTAATAAAGGGTTTCTTATTTCCTTTTTTGCTTTTAAGAGGTTGAAGTAAATGAAAAACCTAGATATCACTACATTAAAACATGGAACAATTCTTGTTAAGAAGGGGTTTGCTCAGATGCAAAAAGGCGGCGTTATCATGGATGTTATCAATTCAGAGCAAGCGATAATTGCTGAAGAATCCGGAGCTATTGCCGTTATGGCTCTTGAACGCGTTCCCGCAGATATTCGCACCCATGGAGGAGTTGCAAAAATGTCTGATCCAGAAATTATTACTGATATCATTAATTCGGTTACTATACCGGTGATGGCAAAAGCACGCATTGGACATTTTGTCGAAGCACAAGCATTAGAATCAATTGGTGTAGATATGATTGATGAATCAGAGGTATTAACACCAGCAGATCCGTTTTACCACATTGATAAACGATTATTTACTATTCCTTTTGTGTGTGGGTGTAGAAATCTTGGAGAAGCAGTTCGGAGGATATGGGAAGGAGCAGCAATGATAAGGACAAAGGGAGAAGCAGGGACTGGCAATATTATTGAAGCCGTACGTCATCAGCGTATGGTAACCCAAATGATAGAAACCTTGAAAACTATGGATACCGCAGCAATACAGTCACTTGTTGAAGATTATGCATCAAGTTATTCAAATTCATACAAAGAACTAACTGGTCAAGATATCTCTGAAACAACTATTATCCTTGGGAAATACAGCTATACATTAATTAAAAAAGAATTAACAGAAATACTTAAAGAAATCAAAAAAATCCAACGACTTCCTGTCGTAAATTTTGCTGCAGGAGGTATAGCAACCCCTGCAGATGCAGCATTAATGATGCAACTGGGAAGCGATGGAGTATTTGTCGGTTCAGGCATATTTAAATCAGAGAACCCAGAAAAAAGAGCAAAAGCAATAGTTGACGCTGTTGCCCATTATAATGAGCCTGAGATTATTGCAGAAGTGAGTAAAAAACTTGGGGAGGCGATGTCAGGCATTGATATTACCTCATTACCAAAAGAACAACTCTTACAAGAGCGGGGTCGGTAATAATAATACGTGTTGGTGTTCTCTCAATTCAAGGGGGAGTATCTGAACATATTCATATTACTAATACAGTATTAAACAACAGCAAGATCAAAGGGACCTGCATACCTATAAAAAAAAAACAGGAACTTCATGATATCGATGCATTAATACTACCCGGAGGAGAAAGTTCAACTATTTCAAAAGTTCTCAAGCAAACAGGCATGTTTGATGTTTTACAACAACGTATTAAAGAAAATAATCTTCCCATATTTGGAACCTGTGCAGGATGCGTATTGTTGGCACATAGCCTCACTATTCCATCCGATAATATATCTCTATTACAAGCAATGAATATGCAAGTTCAACGAAATGGATTTGGGCCACAAAAAAAATCATTTGAACATATGATATCGCTAAAGGAATTTTCCCAGCCATTTCCTGCTGTCTTTATCAGAGCGCCCATCATAAAAAAAGTATGGGGATCATGTAGAATATTAGCAGAAATTAATAAAACAATAGTTGCAGTACAACAACAAAACTATCTAGCATTATCCTTTCATCCTGAACTAACAGCCGATACTAGATTTCATCAATATTTCCTTGATAATATTCTTTAAGCCTTCATAATAGCTAAAAGAAATAATCCCAACGCAACAACCGCACCTAGGATAGCTCCAACAACAGATGAAATGCCAAAAAGTGTTGTTCCTGCAAGGTTAATAAAGGGATCACCTAAAAAAGGTAGAACTTGAACAAACCACAGAAATAATACTCCAGCAATCAAACCAATAATCAACAGGATTGCCCCGACAACTCTACTTTTACCTGAACCAAAATAAGCAGTAAAAATACCAGCAAGAATACATGCAATTGAGAACACTAGCATTAGCATACTAAGCAGATAATGATACCATTCCATCATTTTCTTTATCTCCTACAGCTATCTACTATCTATTTCACTAGCAAAGATAGTATGAATCATATTATTATGGACTCTTACGCTTTCATTATGGCAAGTAGAAAGATACCTAGGGCAATTAATGCACCAACGATTGCTCCTACAACAGCAACAACACCGTTAACGACATATCCTTGAAAATTAAACGGTGGTACACCCATGAAGCCTAATATACCAGCAAACCAAAAGAATAAAACAGCAACAATAAGCCCAATAATAATTAATACAGCGCCAACTGCTCTGCTTTTCCCTGAGCCAAAATAGGCAGTGAAAACTCCTGCGATTACACTAGCAACAGCAAAAACCAGCATCAACATACTTAGAAAATAATTCAACATTTTTTTTCCTCCTTAAAATTTTGTTCCCGTTAACGTTTTTGTATCGATCACACCATCAATAGATCGAATCTTATTTACAACAACAACACCTAAATTTTCAAAATCTTCTGCCTCTATTTTTGCAATAAGATCAT
>JAWOGM010000070.1:0-5334 GCA_046496795.1 Thermoplasmatota archaeon | reverse complement strand
AAAATTATTTTACCAGATTGATTGCCGACAATCGTATCATCTTCTCCCACTACAACAAGCATAAGAGTCTCTGAGCATATATCAGATAAATTGACTTCATCGATTCGATAGAGAAAAGGTTGAACAGGCATTATTGCTTTGGGGATTGGTAGTCCTTGTTGTTCTGCGACCGCAGCAAGAGAAACAGTCAGGCCACCACCAAGGGAATGACCTGTTATTGCAAATTTTTCTAGTTCAGGTTGTACATGTCCACCATCCTGAAGAATTGTTATTGCTTGTTTTACTGCATTTACTGCATTTGGATGATAATCAGCAGATCCTCTTAATATCCATTGTTGATAGCGAGGATAGATAACGATATTTCCTCTTTGAACCAAATGATAGATCCACTCTCTATAAATAAAAGGATTAATTGCGGTAAAGCCATGAAGAAAAACGATAACTGGGGCAGATTCTGGTTTTGGTCCGAATGGTTCAAAAATCCAAAATCGTTGACCACCAAAACCATAGCGTGATTTTCGTACACCAAAATGAGAATAGTTTGAGCCACCTGGTCCTGTGGATGGTTGATCTGGCGGTAAAGGACCATTGATTTGGATCATATAGAAATGATGTGTAGTTTGAGATGCAGAATCTTGCTCAGCATTTTTTTCTAGACTGGCTTGTGTGGTATTACATAAAAGCAATAATAAAAGGAAAAATAAGCTTAAGGTTTTGAATTTTTTTTTCATAGTATGCTAAAACCCCCATTATCAAATAAGTACTATATCAGATATAAATGTTTTCTTAGAATTAAAAATGATGGGGGAAGTAGGAGAGGAGGTGGTGAGGAGAGATGGAAAAGGTAATGTTAATGTACTTCCCCATATGATTATGTAATGGTTAATTTTTCAGTATTTATATGTTGTTGTATGGATGTTATCTGAATGATTTCATATATAAAAAAAAAGTTAAAACCAGAGGATGATTATGGTTTTGTTAAAAATTTCTGTTTATTGATTTGTTTTATTTATTTGACTATCTATTTGTTGTTTATATTTTGTGATATCACGGGCGATACCCATTGTTCCAATGAGTTCTCCTTCTTCATTATACCAGGGAGCTTTGGTTATACTGACCCATTGCAATGATCCATCCTTGGCAACAATTTTTTCCTCACGATCAATGATTGGAGTTTTTGAAAGTATTATACTTTTTTCATCAATGTAGTGTTTTCGTGCATATTCGTGTGGGAGTAAATCAAAATCTGTTTTTCCTATCATCTGCTGAGGTGTTAAATTAAATTGGAGAGATTGAGCTTTATTTACCATAATATATTTATTTTTTATATCTTTGAAATAGATACAATCAGTAATGGTATCCATCAGTGTTTTTAGAAGATTACGTTCTATGATATGTGTTTTTTCATTTTTGATTTCATCTGTGATATCTCGAATAATTAAAACAAAATTATCTACTTCGTTATCTTGTTTCACTAAGAAAAATGAGCTTATCTCCACATTGAGTATGGTTGCATGGCTATTTTTTATTTCAGTTTTAAAGCTTTTTGCTGTTTTTTCTGAGAGTAAGAACTCAAATTGTTGAACCACAACAGGTAATGATGTTGAGGTGAGTAAATCCATGTTAAAGAGGTTTTTTCCTTTGAATTGTTCTTTTCTCATATCTAGAAGTTGACAGATTTTTGTATTGACATCTACAATATTTCCCCGTGCGTCTAAGACAATGGTACCATCCGTGGTATATTCAAAGAGACCCCGATATTTTTTTTCGCTTTCTTTTAATTTTTCTTCTGCCTGCTTTCTATGGGATATATCCCATAGTAAAACAAACATCATTGGTTTACTATCAAGTTTAAATAAAGAGATACTTAATTCTGCCGGGAGATACCTACCATCTTTTCTGATACTTTCAACTTCAAGTCTGATTCCTCCTTTTGCAACAATGTCTTCTCTAAAGGTATCCCATTGTATGTTTTTTGAGAGTATATCATGCAATGATAATCGTAAGAATTCATTCCATTCGTATCCAAACATATCACATGATTTTTGATTAGCTTCAATTATTTCTCCATTGATAGTGGTTAAAAAAGCTGCGGCATTAACTTGTTCAAATAACGTTTTGTATCGAGCATCATATTGTTTTGTTGATAGTGGTGATTGAAGCTGATTCTCCTTTATACTTTTTTGCATATCCCATCACTTTTTCGTTTTTTAGAGTAGAATTATGTAGTAAACAATAGTTTTTTGATATATAAATTTGCGTTTTATTTCACCAAAAGGTCAATTGTTTTATCTCTCTTGTTAACGCTGAATTGTATATTAAAAAATTGTTCTAACAGCCACATGGTTGTTTTAGTATGGTTACTTATACATGAGATACGACAAATGGTATTCTCCTGGGCTAATACCATATAGGGCAAGATTTGATCAATTGCATATCTATCGATGGTGGCATTGTTTTTTATTTCATCCATAATGTGTTGGAAGGCTCGTAGGGCAATTTGTTCTGAGGAAATACCTTTTTTTCCAAGTACTGTAGTACCGATAATATTTGGTGATGATGTCCATAAGCTTACCACAACTCCAGGTGATGATGCATCAGAGAAATTTGTTTGGATGAAACACTCTAAATTATGTTTTATTGATTGTTGGATGATTGTATGTTTGATTCTTTTATTGATATGATCAGGTAGTTGTGAGCTGGTGATTCTCCCTTTTAGGGTGGTATATGATTTGTTGGTATCAAATTTGATTTGTTTTATTGATTCTACAGGATGTATCGTTATTGATGCTTGTCCACCACCGGTAGGATAATATCCTCGTTTAGAGAGAGTTGATTCAATTGATATGCCCATTTTTTGAAGGATCAGTTGAAAAATAGTGGTGAAATAATCCCATGTTGGAGCCCATCGTACATCGGTCCCACCAGTAAGTTGTATGGTTATTGGTTCAGGGGTTTGTAATAACCCAAGAATACATGTCTGAAATACAAGGCAGATACTTCCTGCTGTTCCAATATCAAAAGAATAGGTCCCTGGTTGTATCTCTCCTGGATAAAACTCTATTTCTTTTGATCCAATCTTTAATCCTTCAGTTTCGGCGTTACATATCTTTTTTATGCATGATAATGCGGTAAAATGTTGGGGTCGCAACCCAGGATTTTCTCTTTTCGCTCGAATATTTGTAATTGTAATAGGTTTTTTTGTATAAGCTGATAATGCTACTGCATATCGAAGTATCTGCCCTCCTCCTTCACCATATGCTCCATCGATATGTAGCATGGTTTTCACCAGTTTTCTAGAACTTTTTGTAATAGTTTTAGAGCCTCACGGCATGTTTGTTTTTTATTTTCTAATCGGTCACCTTTGAATTGGTAATGGTGCACCATGGTAGTTTTTGGTGTTGCTATAGCGATGTAGACAAGTCCAACAGGTTTTGTTTTTGTTCCACCACCTGGACCTGCAATTCCTGTGGTAGATAGTCCGATATCAACATGTGCAATTTTTTTTATCCCCTGTGCCATTGCTTGTGCAACTTCTTGACTTACTGCTCCATAGTTTTTGATGATACTGTGAGGGATTGCAAGCATTTCTTCTTTTGATCGATTGCTATAAGAGACAATCCCTTGTTCAAAATAGTCTGAACTGCCAGGGATATCTGTTAAATAGTGAGAGAGAAGCCCTCCTGTACAAGATTCAGCAGTTGCAATGGTGAGATTATGTTTTGTTAAATAGTGGGAAATTGTTTGAATTAATTCATAGTCTGTCATAATTTCATCATTTTTTCATTATGTTTAATTGTATGGGAAAATGTTTTTAGTTTTTTTCTATTGCCTGGAAGTATTGAGAGAGTAATTTTATATAAGTGTTTAGTATTTCGGATGCTAATCGATTGGAACAATTCTGGTAATACTATGATATTATTCTGATTTTTCAATCATTGTGATGCTTTCTGCTCCCGTGGTGTAGTCCGGCCAATCATTCCGGCCTTTCGAGCCGGCCACTCGGGTTCGAATCCCGACGGGAGCACTAACTCCAACAGGAGAAACCATGTACGCTCACGACCTCTTTTCTGCTAACTCGGTTTTTAGCGTTTCAGCACCGCTTTGCCGTTCCACAAACTCGATGTTGGTTTTGTAGAATTTCAGCACGGCACTGACCCAATCGTAGGGCGCATTGCGATAGTAGTTTTTGGCAAATTTCACATAATCTTCCGTTGTGTCAATTTTCTCATGTCCCATCCATTCTTTTACATCCCAGATATCCCAGTGTCTTGTTTCAACCTTGCTTCGAATGAGTCGAGCGATAGCACACCAGTGTCTCCAGATATACGGATGAAACTCTGGATAACGGTCTCCGATATGATCTTTGAGGTATTTCCGTAGATGCTGTGTGGATTTGAATGGTTCACCACTTCTCTGTAGGTAAAGATAGTCTTTGGAATGTTCATTTGCTACATGTGGTCTCCAACATTCAATGTAGTTACTGAGGCTTTTCTTTTGTTTACTAGTCATAAGTATTTTATCTGGCCAGATCTGTCGTGGTTGATTATTTTTCTTGGTTTCTGTGATGATCAAGTATCCTTCTTTGAGATAGACGTCATTAACATTTTGTATGAGGATCTCACTTGGTCTCCATCCGATATGAAAGCTGTGGGTGAGGATATGTGCTACTAGTGCATTGTCGTAGTTGTTGGTTGAGTATCTGGTATGTAGGAGTTTGTGTACGGTTGGTGGTAGTGGTATTTGTTTGACTTTGGATTTTGGTGGTGTGGGTGGTGTGTATCCCCAGAGATTGGCATCGATTCCAAATGCTCTGGCAAAGGTTTTCACAGTTTTCCATTCGTTAATGATCTGGTGTTTTCCTCGTTTGTTTTCGTAGTCCACATATTCTTTGTGTTCGAGGTAGTTGATGATTTGTACGGGGTTGAATTTTAGCCAGTTGATGGGAAATATGGGGTGTGCTGACATTTTTTGTGCGTATCTGAACCGGTCTTTGATGGTGGATTCTTTTTTTCGGTATTTGAAGACCCACCAGTGTTTGATGGCATCAAAGAGTTCTTGTTGTGTTTCGTAGTTTTCTGGGTGTAGTAGATAGGGATTGTTTGGACGTTCAATGTCTAGTTTTTTTGCTAATTCATATGGTTGTTTCACCATACCTGCCCCTTGTGTGGGCTTTGGGTGTTTCACATATGGTTGGCTTGTTTTTTGTATAATATGTTTCCATTCTTGGTTCGTACCTCCTGCCAATTCATTGTTTGAATTGGTTGGGTATAAATCGAAATTCTTATTAAAAAAATTAATTGTGGTTTGTAATGAATTATTAGAATAAGGTTT
>JAWOGM010000035.1:0-35479 GCA_046496795.1 Thermoplasmatota archaeon | reverse complement strand
ATTTTCCCTCAAAACTTGTTTTTCCACTCCTTAAAAAAAACCCGTCGTTTCTAAAAATATTGCCTACGGCATTAAAAATTAAAATAAAATGATATAACCCACATTCCGCACATCGTTTTTCATTTTTTTAATTATAGGGTAACAGGAGGAAAAAGCAAAAAAGCTGTGTTTCTTTAGATATTTTTTGAGATATTACGATTCGCCATAATAAATGATAAAAAATCAGTAACATATCTTATACTTGTGAAATATTCATGAAAAAATGAGAGCAGTACAAAATAAGCAAGAAATACAAATTTGAACCAAAATCATTAATGCGATTGGCGTTTTTACTCCCTAAAAAGAGCTCAGTCGAAGTAATTAAAAAATTTATAATGAAAGTGCGGAATGTGGGTTTAATGATTATTTTCTTGAAATTCTTTTAAAAATGCAACTAATTCTTTTACTCCTTCAAGTTCCATTGCATTATATATCGATGCCCTCATACCACCAACAGACCGGTGACCTTTCAAACCAACTAATCCTCTAGACAATCCCTCTGAGACACATTTTTCCTCAAGTTCAGGGGTCGGTAAATTAAATGTTACATTCATCAACGAGCGAGAATCCTTCTGCGCATATCCTTTATAAAAACCACCAGAATTATCAATAAGATCATAAATCAACCTAGCTTTTTGTCTATTAATCTTTTCGATTGCAGCAACACCACCAAGTCCTTTGAGGTATGCTAACGACAACTGACAGATATAAATTGGCCAACAAGGACAGGTGTTAAACAAAGAGTCTTTCTCTGCATGTGTCCTCCATTTTTGCATAGTTGGTGTTGCATCAGCAACTCTTTTTAGAAGATCTTCTCGAACAATAACAAGAGTTACTCCAGCAGGCCCAATATTTTTCTGAGCACCGGCATAGATAACACCAAATTTCTTCCAATCCATCACTTTATCAAAGATATTTGAAGACATATCACTAACCAAAGGAACAGAATCTGGTACATCAGGAATTTGATGAAACTCCGTTCCATATATAGTGTTATTTGAAGTTATATGAGCATAGGCTGCGTTTTCACTGAAAGTAATGTTTTTTGGGATATAGGAAAAAAATTTATCCTCTGAACTTGCAACAATATTAACATCGCCAAAAAATTTTGCCTCTTTAATTGCCTTCTTGGACCAAACACCAGTATGTACATAATCCATGGGTTTTCCTTTTATCTGCAGATTCAACGGAACCATATAAAACTGAGTGGATGCTCCACCCTGCAGCCACAACACTTTATATTCATCTGAAAGATTCATTAGTTCTTTAACTAAACTTGATGCTTTTTTATGTATAGCATCATATTCTTTTGACCGATGTGATATTTCCATCAATGACATTCCAGTTCCTTGAAAATCTAGAAGTTCTTCTTGTGCTTTTTTTAATACGGAAAGAGGAAGCCTTGCCGGACCGGCATAGAAATTATACACGCGTTTTGTCATTTTATTCACCCTAATTACAGCGAAGAGGAGTATACAGAATCAGGATTTAAAGAATTCGACGAAACTGGAAAAAGAAAAAATTACATTTTTTTAAAATAAAAAAGATACATAAATACTCAATGACATTAAAGGCCTGTTTATGAATATTAAAAAACTACTGCCAATTGTTGGAATTATCATCCTTATCTATCTTATTTCAACCATGGATATATCTGCAGTATTAAAAAATTTTTTAAACATTCCTTTTCTTTTTGCCTTTATCTGCCTTTTTGCTGTTGTTCCTATCCTTATTTCTACTGCAATCCAATGGCAAATGGTTTTAAAAAAACAAAAAATACATGTCAGTTTTTACTATTCAATAAAAAATATCTTAATCGGATATTTCTATGGATTTATCACGCCCGGAGGATTTGGTGCTTATATCAAATCTTTATACCTAAAAGAGGAAAGCGGACAACCTCTACCAAAATGTATCTCAAATATTATTACATTTAATACCCTTGATTTTCTTTCTTTGCTTATCCTAGGTATGATCGGTAGTTTTTTTCTTACATCTATAATTCCTTATCTGTTTATTACTATAACAATTGTTTTTATTACTTGTACTGCTTTATTTATATTTTTTCTTCGAAAAAAGAAATCAAAAGATTTGTTTACCAGAATCATAAAATCAAATATTTTTTCACTTGTTAAAAACAAACTTGAAGATCCCCTTGAAACATTTTATGAACACCTTCCATCGTTTAAAGATTTAATAATTCCCTTTATCATATCAATACTAGGATGGATTTTACTATTTACCGAGTTTTATTTTATTGCAATATTATTTTCCATCCATATCCCCTATATCTGGTTTATATGTATTTTTTCTATAGCATATGTTATAGCATCACTTCCTATCTCAATCTATGGACTTGGAACAAGAGAAGTTGCCTTGATATCCTTATTTTCACTTTTTTCTGTGCCCGCTGAAAACGTGTTAAGTTTTTCATTGTTTTGCTTTGTAATAATATGGGTAATACCCAGTATTACTGGAGCAGTTATTACCTCTATGGAGCATAAAAAATTTTACGATAATTCATTAAAACAATAAGAGGTATTATTTGTTTTTTTTCAAATAAAAAGTATTCCAACCAATAGGCAGAAACGTAGGTACAGGATGATAATTTCTTTTTTCTATTGTAATATTATCAAATGATTGTAACCAAGAGATAAAAAGATCAGTAGCAACATCAAAATCTCGTAAGATAATTATACAATCTTTCTTTGCTTGAGAGAAAATATGTTGAAGAATATCTTTTTTTGGTATTGCACAACTTGATATGATAATTAAATCAAAATCATCCACTTTATATTGTGTACCATTTCCTAATTCAATTTTTATTTTTTCTTCAATATTTTTATCTTTTATTATTTGCTTTGCTCTTTCTACTGCTTTTTCGTTTTTGTCAATTCCTGTTATTTTAACATCAGAAAAGCCTGACAGTGAAAGCTCTGTCAAAGGATATGATCCACATCCAACATGAAGAACTTTTTTTCCTTTAGACAATCCTATTTCCGCACACTCTTTTTTATATTCTTTGCCGATAGATTGCTCATAACGTAGTGCAATTTTTGGATTATCATGCGATAAAATATCCACAATAACCCAGAAATAGTTTGAAACAAGTCGTATCACAAAAATTGTACATTTATCAATAATTGTTGTTTTTTTCATTTGAAATCTGTGATGTCGGTTTGTAGTTTCTTTCTGCATTGTTACAATACTCAATTACTGCATGATTATCTATAGTAGTAGGCATGATAAATATTTAATCCTTTTTAATTTCAAAGTTTTGTACATCCTGAAGAAAATATTATATAGTTATTACTTATTATTATTTCAAGGAGGCAAAATATGAGAAAAATAACAATTTCAGTTATTATATGTGTTCTACTATGTAGCATGATGCTGTTACCATCGTTTTCTGCTGAAAAGATACAACCAAATCAGCCAATACAACACAATGAGCGAACAATACAAACTCCATCACTAATTCCTGAATATGATGGGACATTTATCGGTGGAATCGGCGAGATATATCAAGAAAATGGGAATTGGAGCTATGATACTCATGGATATCTAGCAGGAGTATATAAACAAGGCAGAAAAGTCAATCGATTATTTGGCCATATCTTTGATTTAAATGAAGAGCAAATAGGCATAATCAAAGCCATATTCTTTCATAAAATAATTATTGGCCAAATTGAGGATATGCAGGAAAACAGTGCACCAATTATAGGTTTTTTATTTTATAATGATGTCCATTTTGTTGGCAGAATTATGAGTTTTTTTGGACCAGCACCACATATATGGGGAGAATATACACCTAATTAACCCTTCTTTTTTTTCTTTTTTTAAAGTACTTTTCTTGCAAAACTAAGATAACCGGTATGACCAAGCATGTTAAAACTAGGTCTCATCCCATGTTCGGATACAACCATTTCTCGTTGAATATTTTCAAAAGTTTTGATTTCAATAAAACTATGGTTTTTTATTTCTTTAATAGTCTGTTCAACCTGAGTTGAAAGAGGGGAAAATGAACAAAAATACCCACCAATCTTTAATGCATTATAGGCATGTGAAACTGCATCCCAGGGATTTGGGATATCAAGAATTATGGCATCAAGATCTTCTTCATCGATCCCTTCAGTGACATCTCTAACTTTAATTGTTACGTACTGCTCCAAACATGCTTGTTTTAAATTTTTTTGTGCATGTTTAATAAAATCCTCTCTATTATCATACGAAATAACTCTTCCAGAGGGAACTATTGCATTAGCAAGAGCAATGGTAAGTGAGCCTGAGCCTATGCCTGATTCAAAAACAGTCTGTCCAGATTCAATTGAACAATACAACATGATTTGAGCAATATCCCTTGGTAATATGATTTGAGCACGACGCTTCAAACTCTGCAATTTATCCTGAAGAGATGGAAGTAGGAGCCAAAATTGTTTGTTGCCAATTTCAATCTGTTTTCCATATTCTTTTCCAATAAGAGTTAAAGGATCAAAAACTCCAACTCCTTTAATTTTATCTGTTTTTGAATTAGTATTAATAATGTATTTTTTACTATTTGAATCAACAAGTACAATGACATCATTTTCTTCTACTCTTTTTTTCATAGAATCCCTTATGATAGATCTATAGCTGAACCAAAGCTTAATGACTCAATATCGAGTTGATCAAGCCATTCATTTTTACATGAACAATCAAGTCCATTAAAGACACAAGGATCCTGAAGCAAGGAAAACTGAGCAATCGCATCAAGAATCTTTCCATCACACGATTCACAATTATGTGCTCCTCGTCTGCTTCCACCACCAGCAATATCACATTTAATCTGAGCATTGGTTAACGTTTTACTTTTTTTAAGAATTTCAACAATACTCCACAGCCAAATCGGTCGAAATTGAGATCTTTTCCATAAATAATCCACAGCAGTATTACGTTGAACATTTGTTGGATTAATTGAAATGATGTCAGCATACTTATCAATTTTTTTTATTGTATGTATACAATCATCAATTGCTTCTCTCTCTGTTAAAAAAGGTGGTTTTGCTAAAAGATATGTTTTACAATGAATTGAATTTTTTTTCAGTACTTTTGCTGCTTGAATATAATCTTTAAAACTAAATCCTTTATTTATTGCATACTTTCGTATGACATCATTTGCTGTTTCAAGACCTATACCAACTTCAAAAACTTTTGACAAAAACAGATGTTGCAGTGATAATAATTTTTTATCTGTAATAAATTCTGGCCTTGATTCAACCGATATTTTTTTAGCTGATTGATATAGAGTAGAAAGAATATGGTTTTGTACAGCAGATCCAATTTCATTGTCATCAAGAAAACTTCCTGATGTAAAAATTTTAACGAATTGTTCATTTTTATACTGCTTCATTGCTGTATTAAACTGTTTTATTAAATCTTGGTCAGTTACAGTATCCCAGAGGCTGTCATTAAAATAACCACACATACTACATCCTGAATTTCGTGCCCAAAAACACCCTTGAGTTCTTAAAATAATGACATAGGCATCAACGATAGCACCCTGCAATATATCTTTTTCCGACCAATAGCGGACAGGACGTGTTGTGTCTTGAATTTTTGGTGTAAAATCCTTTTTTTGTGATTTACAAAACTGTGCTAATTCATTCATTTTCTGTCTTTCTTTTTCATTTTAACGATGAAGGCAACAAACAAAAGCGAAATAATACTTATCGCGATTTCAAATCCTGGTGTTGCATCAACATAACGTGGTTTTGGAAGTTGTATCTCAGGAGGTGTCTCTCTACCAATTTCTAAGGCATCGCTGACGTTAAAATAATAATTTTCAGAATCAACGATTGTATTAATATAGGGTTGAGGATTATTTTTAAAGTAATAGACTACCTCAGCATAGGCCTGCACAGTTACATTTGCATTTGCTATCCATCCCTTGTATCTAGGGGATGAGACATAAAACATACCTTCCACAGTTACATTTATCTCTTCACCACCATCTACAGTATAATAAAACCTATTTATCAAAGGTTCAACATCAAACTTGAGATTAGTTGAATACGTAACTTTAGGACCTGGAGGCGTGGTAGCTTCCAATGGTTCGGCTAGCTTAATGGCATGGTTACTAAACATAAAACTACCTTGTTTTTCTGTAGTTATTCCACTAACATCGGTAGCAGATAAAATAAATGAATATGAGATATCTTCTGTGGTATTAATTTGAGGGCTTTCATGAATATATTGCAATATATTATCCGAAAAAGTAAAATCAACTGGAATTTCTTGATCATCAGAGTCAATAAGAATCAATGAAATGCCTTGTTTTTCAATCCCCACATTATCAGTTATTTGTGCAACTATATATACAGACCCTCCATATTCCTGAATTTCAGGTAATATAACAAGTTCAACATGGGGTGCTTCATCATCATAAAACGGCGGGTTAACAAGAACTATAAACACAATAAGCCAGGTGAAAAAGTATATGGCATATGATCCAAACCAACCTTTTCTTCCAAAGTCAGTAAGATCTATATTAAGACGAATGAAGAGATATTTCAACCATGATGCATTAAAAACACCAAAGACCAATACCAGTTCCCATCGCAGGAAATTTCCACTTAATAACACCCAAAAACCAAATGAAATCAAAGAGATAACAAACCCTAGAAATGCTGATAAAAATAATGTCTTAATGTTTCTGCGTTCTTTTTCTATGAATTTTTTCTCATCGAATTTAGGAAGCTTAAAATCTACGTCTTCTTCGTCTTTTTCTTCTTTTCTCTTTTTCGCCATAATAGGCCAGGATAATCTCTTTTGCTTTAAAGGTTTTTTCCTATGATTACAAATATTTTTACTTCTAATATACAGCATTTAATTTATACAAAATCATCAAGACACTTATGGTGAAAAATACATGATACGAACTACATGAAATTGTATTAATCAAATATTCGTAGAAGAAATTCTAGAGGAAGGTAATACCTTTTGGCATCATATCCAGATACTTATGAAAACCTTCAGGCCATTTACTTGGATCAAGTCCTTTCTGTGCAAGAAACGCTGTTGTCCATCTCTCAAGGCCAATTCCCGAGCAACCGCTCCATAAAACACTTTTTTGAGCTTTAATTGTAAATGCTTTGATATATTTATCTCCAAGAATACTAAGGTTTTGAAATTCTAACCATTCAGAATTAGTTCGATTTCCTCTATACGGCATATACGCTTCAAAATCTATTGTACCTGTATCTTGATTGTTTTGGTCTCCTACTTTACCTGATTGCTGCATATACCACGGTGTTACCCAAGCCATTCGCCATTCCAAATCAAAAATGTTATTAAAAACATGTTTGTATCTCTCTAATAGATCATCTCGGAGTATTATCAGCTGCTCTTTTGTTCCAATATATATAGGCTCAATACGATGAAACTCATCGACCCTTTCAATACCATGTCTACCCCCGGATTCATATCGAGATGAAATAGCTGTTTTGTCATATATCAGGATAGGAAGGGATCTTTCGGCAATTGTTTTGCCTTTAAACGCCCAATACATACCTGGACATTGTGCATAACAAAGCCCTGCAGTTGGTGTCCTAATATTTTTTTGTAATTCAGCATAATCAACTTCTTTTGTTATTTTTACTAAATCAACAAAACGCTCCCACTGTTGAACATCCCTTGTTTTTGGTTCTGCTACATAATAAAACTCAGAAGGCATACCTTCAAGATGACCTGTTTTTAGCCAGATATCAAATGGCACAATATGAGATTCAATAACTTCCTGAAACCCAAGAGGTTCCAAAACCTCTTTAATAGCGATTTCTTCCATTGTTTTTAGTATTGCCGCAGCTTGTGGATGATAAAACCATTTCCCTTTTGTAGGTCCTTGTTTCAACCAACCAAGTTTCACCATTTCTTCAGTTGGATCTTTATTCCATATGGGTTTTTTTTCATCAGATTTCCATATCTGATTCCAGAATTCAGCTTTTCCTTCATAGTAATGATTTTCAACTTTTTCGTTGACAAGAGATATCATTCTATCAATATAGTTTCTTCTTAAAAATTCCTCATCAACATCTTCAAGAACAATTGTTATATGTTTATCTTTGGCTTGTACCTCTGCAAATGGAATTGTAATAGTTTTTTTTGGTTTTTTTTCAAGATCAAAATCTATTTTATAATCAGTAATTTGTATCTCACGAACACCAATGTGATAGTTTTTTCCAAGTTCTTTTGCAAGTAGGTTTTTCATCTGCAATAATACATTATGTGGACGTATTATTCCAGATGAAACAATAGTTAAAGAAAGTGTGTTTTTTTTACATTGGATGTCTGTAATATCTACTGATTTTTCAATGGGTTTATTAAAAAGCGTAGACTGGAATGAAAAAATATGTGTTTTGATCTCTTTTTGTATATGAGAAATATCATTGTTAAACGTATATATTGCTTGTAATTCAAATTTCATTGATAAGATGTTATATCTAAGGTGTTCTTAATTTTTATTAACCAAAAGAGATGCGTTTTTTAAAAAAAGGATAGATAAAAAGATATTCTTTTCATTTAGCATATACAATTTTTTCCGCAAGAGAAAGACAAGAAAGATAATCATCTATAGTGTGAAGAAGCGAGGAAACAGACGTAGCTGTAATTGTTGCTTCTAATGTATTGTTTTTTATTTGCGATTTCACAAAGTCAACATCATCAACCGACAGCGACTGCAAGATTTTATGCGCTATCTCTGCATCATCATATCTGATTGATATAACACAATTTACCTTCATATTATCCCTTTATCTGAAGAGTAAGAATACTATTAACTTTTTCAATAAATTCTTTTTCCTTTTCCAATGAGATAGTTGCTCCCGCTGCAATCTTATGACCACCACCAAAACCCCCAATCTCAACAGTAACCTTTTTTAAGGCATCGCCAAGATCTAAGCCGTTTTGGACTAGAAGCTGATTTCCACGACATGAGATATGAATTTCATCTTTTTTCCTACCAAGAGAAAACAGTGGTTTTTTTACATCAAAAATATAGTTACCAGCAATACCAGCAACAACCCCACCAAGAGAGCTACTATCGCTATAAAAATATCTCATGGCATCAAGTTCTTTGATTCCACCATGCTCAAGTTCAATAAGAGCAGAAAGAATTTTTTGTTTATACTTTTTTTCAATAGTAAAAGCTTTTTTAAACAAGGAATAATCACCAAGACATAACGATAATCCTATGTCTCTATAGCCAAATTTTCCACAGGCATCAAGAAGATCAGCAAATCTTTCTAATTCACACCCTAAAACCTTAGAAAAATATCGTTTTCTAATAACTGTATCAAGAATATTTTGTTGACAACCTTTCCTCAACAATACATAGAAAAGATATGACTGTAATTTTTTTAAAGCATCACCAGTGATATGCTCAACTGATAAATCAGGATCAATTCCTATCTTTTTAAGCAATGAGGCAATAGCATCATTGTTCCCAGATAATCCTGAGTAGAAAGGATCCGCAGCATAATATAGCGCATCTGAAATAGAATCTCCATATAGTTTAATACCAACACGTTCTTCTATAACATCATTTTTTAATGCTGCATCCAAAATCTTTTTGTTGAATCCTTTCAATCCACCGATATGTTGCTTATCCCCAATAGCACCAGTCAATCCAAGATAACATAAATCGGAATTATACTCATCTAAAGTTTGGGCAAAAGAAAAACATAAACTTGCACCACATGCTTCATAGTTACCATCGATACCACAACGATTAGCATTTACCTGAATTACGTTATCTTTAGTTTCTTTTGTAAGATATTGATGATGATCTAAAATGATACAGGACGACCCCATCTCTTCAATGGATTTAAGCTGTGCGCTGCCCATATCTGAAAAAAGAATAATATCATTTTTTTCTTTTGCAAGACGTTCAAGACCTTTGTTAAAAGGATTGCGCATCAATGTCGCATGAAAATCGAATCCAGCACGATACAGTGCTTTACAAAGAATACCTGCTGCAGATATACCATCAGCATCATAATGCGAAATAACCCGAACTTTTGTCGAAGTCGGAAAAGATAAAAGCAACTCAACTGCAGCCTTATTTAAACGAGAAATATCCTCTGACATAGTAAAAAGCAAAATAGAACTTCTACCTAAATAGATAGCGATTACTCAAATAATAACTTAGCTTGAGTTGGACTATATTTCCAATCCTCAGTTAGCCTATTTTCTGATTTATAATATTTTGCGACACGCCTTACTTTAGATTCAGTGAGCTGAAGGTTACGTTTATTTTTTAAATCTTTTTTATGTGTTTCAAGATGTTTACGTAATTTTAATGCAGTTCGAATAAGATTAAGAAGATCCTCGGGAAGCTCTGATTCGATTTTATTATTTTCAAGGATTTTAGTTATCTTTTTTCCAGTAGAAACCGTTACATCAGGGACAGCATATTGATCTCGTAGAATAATTCCAATCTCACTTGTGGATTTCCCTGCTTTAGCAAGCTCAATAACCCGAGATTCAATCTCTCGAGGATTCAAGGAACTCCACTCAGGGTGATTTTTCCTGACTATTCTCGTGGAACCAGATTTACCCTTTCGTCTTGCATGCATTCGTGCCATTCTAAATATCTCCAGATAACTGTAAAGTATATCCCGAATAAGCTTTTAATATATAAGTTTAAAGGTAGAAGAAGTAATATTATTGGATTTTCTTAAATCGAGGACCAAGTTTCTTCATAACCTTTGGTAATGTTGTATATTCCATATCTGCCATAGGTAGACGATGTGGCTCAAACGGACCATGACGTCTCATATATCCAGTTATATGTTGTGCTTCCTTTCGAACAATATCAAAAGCAGGATCATCAAACATATCAACAGGTTCAGTAAGCATTGCATTTTTCACTTGAAATCCCAGTGCGATCACCCGAGGTGGGCCATCAAAGCGTGTACATTTAGCATCCTTCACACTCACTGGCATTAATGGACCATTATGAGATCCTCTCATCCATCCAGAAACAAGATGACATAAACTAAAACCTTCGAGAATTTCTCCAACTGCTGGAAGGCCAGATTGTCCTCTCACCGCTGCAACAGGATCATCTTTGCCAACATATTCCCCCGCAATTTGATACAACTTCTCTGTAGAAACAACAGCTGCAGGATCATCAGCATTTAGCTTTGAGCTTTTCTTTGGAAAAACACGTTTGATAACAAATCGAGATTTGGCACCAATAAGAGCTAACAAATCATACATCTCTTCAGGAGTCTTCATCATCACATTTTTATGTTCCTCAATATCCCAAACTTCAAAGACAACTCCGTCATGAATAGAAGGATCGATAATTAATCCTGCTGTGTTAAAAGGATCTGCAAATATTTTATAAATAGGGAGATTAAAAGCACCCGGTTCTGTTTTATCCATCATAAAAGCAAGAACAGGTTCTGATTTTCTTTCTGTAAATTCCATTTCAGCAACACCAGGACCCATCCCTTTAATATTTCCAGAAAAGGCATCACATAGCAAATCTTGACCTGCACCATACAGTCCTAACTCAGCAGCTTTTTCTGTAGCCTCACAAAACACGTTCCATGACAAACTATGTATCTCTTTAGCATCAACACCGTGGGTATGGGTCATAATAAGCTCTAAATCATCGCCACAATTGGTGACATGAAAATCTTTAATCAAACCTTGTACCTGAGCGTCTCTTAGCGCCATATTTGCAATTTCTTTAAGGTCTGGATGCACAAATGCATGGCCTGGCCAACCTCCAACATCTGCCTTTATAATACTAAACGTTGTTTTCATTACTTAGCCTCCGCTGCAGGGTATGTAAAAACTCTTTATAAAAGATTTGGGGATTTCGACGTAAACTATATATTTTTGTTATTATTTGGGGAAAGAGGAGCATCATAAATGCCCTTAAGAATCTATAATTCACTGACAAGAAAAAAAGAAGTTTTTAAACCAGTTGAGAAAAACAGAGTTAAAATGTATGTATGTGGCATGACAGTATATAGTGATGCCCATATCGGTCATGCTCGAACATATCTTGCCTTTGATCTGATACGTCGATATCTTGAATACAAAAAATTTGACGTCATGTACATACAAAACATAACAGATGTTGATGATAAAATAATCCTTGCAGCACAAAAGCAAGGCCTTAATGCACTTGATTATTCAGACCGATTCACTGAACGATGCCTGGAAGATCTCGATCAACTCGGCATACGTCGAGCAACAGTATATCCCAAAGCAAGTGAAACAATTCCAGATATGATAACTATGATTCAACAAATAATCGATAACAGATTTGGCTATGTCTCAGAAGGAGATGTTTATTTTTCTGTTGATAAATCCTCTGATTATGGAAAATTATCAGGACAAAACAGAGAAGAAATGAAGTCGGGAGCACGCATACAACCAGAGGATATTAAAAAAGATCCCCTTGACTTTGCATTATGGAAATCTGCAAAACCAGGTGAGCCAAGCTGGGATTCTCCCTGGGGGAAAGGAAGACCCGGATGGCATATAGAATGCTCAGCAATGAGCAGTAAATATCTAGGTCTGCCTTTTGACATCCACGGTGGTGGAATGGATCTTCGTTTTCCCCATCATGAAAATGAAATAGCACAAGCTGAAGCTGCAACAAAGAAAAAATTCGTCAATTATTGGATGCATATTGGATTACTCACTATAAATGGAGAAAAAATGTCAAAATCTCTGGGAAATATTATCAATATCAGAGATATTCTTCAACAATGGGATGCAGAAGTAATACGAATGTTTTTTGCTCAGGCACATTATCGAAGTCCTCCAGATTTTTCTGAAAAAGCACTTATCGATACGAAAAAAGGACTTGATCGCATCTATCGCTTAAAAGAACGATTAGAAACAGTATTAAAGCAAAAAAATAATGAAATATTTGATATCTCCATTTGCAATAAATCAGAAAAACAATATATTGCAATTATTGATAAATTCACCAAAGAGTTTGAAGCAGCAATGGATGATGATTTTAACACTCCTAAAGCATTTGCAACCATTTTTGAGTTTATAAATGCCAGCAATAAGATATTAGAAAATAGCTTCATAGAAAATACTGCAATATATGCTTATGCTCTCAACCAATTACAAACATTAGGTAAGATACTAACGTTATTCCAAGAGAAGAAAGATCACATAGACATATCCTCGACTAATAAAATTCAACAGTTACTTGAAAAATATCATATCTCTACTCAATCTGATAACATCGATACCAATATTAAAAAACTTCTTGAAATGAGAAAAAAGTCCAGAGAGCAAAAAAATTGGAAAATTGCGGATGAAATACGCAGTGATCTCGAAGACATGGGATTTGAAATACAAGATACTGAAAATGGTACTATATGGAGAAAAAGATAACATATGAAAAGAATTCTTGTAGGTTTTGATGGTTCTGAAGGCTCAGAAAACGCCTTGAATAAAGCAATGATGATTATTGATGAATATGGAAAATTAATAATTTTAGCAGTTGTACCACTTCCTTCAGATAAAAATTTTGTAGACAAACAGACTTATCATCTCATGAAAGAAAAAGCAAAAAATCTCATCAAAAATGTGGTACATGACATCGGAAATCATAGTTTTGAAATAGAAGGAATGATTGAAGAAGGGGATATCGCTGCAAAAATAATCGATACAGCAAACATTCTCAAATGCGATGTTATCGTCCTAGGAAGTAAAGGAGCAAGCCAATTAGGGACTTATGCAATAGGCAGTATTGCAAATAAAGTAGTGCAATATGCTCATATCCCCGTAATGATTGTTCGCTAAGCGTAAAAAAAAAATTTATTTACCTTTGTTACTATGAGCTCGAATACTAGGTCTTACTTTCTCCGCACCTTTGCCTTTATAGCGCAGTCCTCTTCCTTTTTGACCTGCACTTGTTTTTCCACGTAAAACTCTTCGCTTATTAGGAAAAGCAGATATCCAATTTATGTTAGAATCATTTACAATAGCAGGATGAGCAGGATCAACAAGGATAATTTCATAATAATGATATTTACCATCCTCACCAACCCAATATGAATTTAATACCTCCATATTTGGATATCGTTTAGCGGTACGTTCTTCCGCAATCCTTTGAGTGCTTTTCGCAGCAGTAATTCTATTATACCCTCTTTTTGATGCGGTTCTACCACCTTTAATTTGATGTTTACGCAATCCACCTCTGCGGACGCGTGAGCGGACAACAATATATCCCTGTTTTGCTTTATAACCTAAGGATCGTGCACGGTCAATCCTTGTCGGTCTCTCAACTCTTGTGAAATTTTCCTCTCGCCGCCATTCAAATAGACGAGTTTTCTGAGGTGATTGAAATGAAGAATCTGGTTTCTTCCATTGATCTCCAACGAAATCATACATACTTTTTACCATTTTGTACACCTGTCTATGACATTGGTAGAGGCTATGGAAGGAAAGTTCTTTATTTAAAACTTTTCCTACATTTTTCCTCTATTTTTATTTTTTTAATAACGGAGAAAACCAAAATGACAAAACAAAAAGAATTACCAATATAGAAAATTAAATAAATAGTAAATATATCGTACCGGAAGGTTCTTATGATACAAATATCAAAAACAATAATTATTGCTCTTCTAGTTGCAACAACTATCCTACCATTAGCACAAGCATCTGAAAATGGAATTGAAACAGATATACATACCATTACTCTATCAATATCTGGTTCAGGAATAGAAGTAATCGAAAATCTCAAAATATCTGCCCTATCACCAGAATTTACTCATTTTCAATTCTGGATACAACAAGATGCATCAAATATTGAGCTATTTGCAGTAGACGCAGGAATACCATTAACATTTACTATCCTTGATAGTTCTACAAGAGAATGTAACCTGTCAAAATTTAATCTTACTCTTTCTCAGAACCAAACAATTGACCTCAGACTTTCTTATACGCTCCCCACACAAACCAGAGAATTTGTCAAAAAAGTATTCTACCCAACCAATTTACTTACCATAACATATCAAAACAATGAGCTCTACAGAGGAGAATACAAGAGACAAACAATTGATCAACCCAGCTCCCTGCGAATACTGCTTCATCAACCAACAGAAGCACCGGTTAATATCATGTATATCATACTAATCTTCATTCTTGTTGTTATTCTTATTGCGTCAACATTATTACTAATGAGAAAACAAAGACGGAATATCAAGAAGTCAGTTACAGAATCTGAAGAAGTTCTTAAATCAAAAAAAGCTTTGTTATTATCCGTATTAAAAGACGTAGAAAAAAAACATCGAGCTAAAGAAATCTCAGATGCTACGTATACAAAATTAAAAGAAGATTATAAACAACAAGCCGTCGATGTTATGAAAAAACTAGAAATAGCAAAAAAATAAACTAGAAATCAAAAAGACTTGGTTGCTTAATCTCTATTTTTTCATCTTTTTTCTTTTTTAATACGATCTGTTTTGAAGTATTCATTTCTCCATCATTTATTTCTGTAATTTTTTCTGAATCATTAAGAATGGCATTAAAGTTATGTTTATACTTTTCTCCGAGCAGATATTTTATTTCACTTTCTGAAAAATCTAATCTTTTTTTCATTTTACATGCAAAAGAAATATCTTTTTGGAATAAAAATGTGAAATGTGGCAAAAAATACTCTTTTGTTTTCTTTTGTGAATTATGCGATAGGTTACTTATTTTTTTAACAATTGAATCCCGTATTGCTCTGTTTGTTTTACTCTGCCCCATCATCCTCATCCAACTAGGAGGATAATACTTGGTATTACCATAATTATGACTTTTAGCTACCGAAACACCACCATTCATCATATCTAAGGCATATGACCAAAATTTGTAATGCTGTCTTCGTAAGACTCTTCCAAAAAAAATATCAGCTTTTGATAATGCTTCAAAACCAGCAGCCATATCATCAATATCAAGATATTCCCTTGGAAGATTTTCAGACAACCACAATAATAACATTTCAGGAGGAACATCAATAGTGCTAAAGTCATCAATACTTTCTTTTAATTTTTTTGTTTTAAAGATATCACGCAATGCATCAAAAATTATTTTTTCCCTATTTCGAAACCCTAACGCATCTAATAACACGATATCTATATGATTTTGATTAACACAAATCGATTGTAAATCATTAACAGCTGAACGGACATCACCTTTGCATCTATCAGCTATTACTTGCAAAACTTTTCCGTCAGTTGTTATATTTTCTTTCTTACATATGGATTTAAGTAATTCCACGATATTAAATGTGTTAACATCATAGAAATTAATTACCATGCATAATTGTTTAAATCCAGCTCCAGTGCCCTTAATTAGATTATAGTAATCATTTACTATTAAGATAATCGGTTGATTTGATACCCGGATTGTATCCAAAATAGCTTTTTTCCCACCTTTATCGCTAAAGTCACTGCCTGAATCACTTTTTTCTATACGTTCATATAAGTTATCAGCTTCATCTAAAATGATTAATTTTCTCCCACCTTTTTTAGAGGAAACAAATTGCCCTTTATCATCAAAACTTTCATTTACTGCACCATAGGTTGCAATTTTTTTTATTGTATCAGCATTTCGAGCATCTGATGCATTCAATTCAATTGGAATCCATCCAAAATGATTTGCTAAAGCAAATGCGCTACTTGTTTTACCTGTTCCAGGTTTTCCTGAAAGAATTACTGCCCGATATTTTGGTATCTTTTTATTTTTCCAAAGGTTTCCCCAATTTCTAAGAGAATTTATTGCTCGTTCGTTTCCAATAACCTCATCAAGATTTTGTGGACGGTATTTCTCTGTCCAACTTTGCATTAATCCAAGACAAGAAAATGCATATATTTTAAGTTTATCTCAACATAAACTATTTATCGAGATTGTGAATATCATTTTTTCCAAGCGGAGATGGCCCAGCCTGGCTACGGCGAAGGATTGCTAATCCTTTGGTCTTACGACCACGGGAGTTCAAATCTCCCTCTCCGCGCTATTTTTCCGTTTTTTTATACATGATATTTTATGTGTAATTCAACAGTAATTATATTTAAATAGTATAAAATTATATTCTTCAGTTAAAGGAGGTTTATAATCATGATTGATTTAAAAAGCAAAACAATAGTTGTTGTATTAATTAGTATTTTTTTATTCACTACATTTTTAGCCGGATGTATCTTTCCAACCGAATATATGGTTGAAATGAGAGATGGTGTGCGACTCTCAACAAATGTTTATGTACCAAGAGGGCAAACAAGCCCACATGGATCAATACTTATACGAACTCCATATGATAAAAATAAAATTTCAATAATTGGAAGTTTATGGGCACGAGCAGGTTGGGCTACAATAATTCAAGATATGAGAGGGCGATTTAAATCTGAGGGCATAGACACTGTTTTTAGGAATGCACACACTGATGGACCAGATACTCTTGAATGGATTGCTGAGCAAAGTTGGTCTAATGGAAAAATAGCTACATTTGGAGGATCTGCTCTAGGAATAAATCAATACTTTATGGCTGGTGCAAATCCACCTAATCTTGCTTGTCAATATATTCAAGTGGCTACACCAAATCTCCACAAACATGTTGCCTACCAAGGAGGTCAATTTAGGGAAGAGATGGTAGAGATATGGCTAGCAAGACAGGGAAGTCTTCATATGTTACCTGAATTGTATGCTCATGAAAATTATACCCTTGATTTTTGGACAAATGTTACTCTAGATGACAAGTGGGATAACGTCAATGTACCAGCCATACATATCGGTGGTTGGTATGATTGCATGGCTCAAGGCACAATCGATGGATTTATGGGATACCAGTATCTTGGAGGATCTGGAGCACAGGGAAAATCTAAACTTATTATGGGCCCATGGACCCACGGAGGACATACAGGTCAAATAGTGTATCCATCCAATTCTAAAGATACATTTTCTCTTGATATGTTTTGGGATATGGTAAACCAATATACTATGAATGGTGAACCTAATTTTGATGAATGGCCAACAGTCACCTATTATGTCATGGGGGATGTTGATAATGACAATGCACCTGGAAAAGAATGGAGATATGCAGATACTTGGCCTCTTTCATATTCTGAAACAAAATGGTATTTTAACCTAAACAACGAATTAACATTACAACCTCCTGGATTTAACCAACCAGTTTCATATCTTTATGATCCAACGAACCCTGTGCCAACTCTTGGTGGCCAAAACTTAAACATTCCTTCTGGTGCATATGATCAAAGACCTGTAGAAGACCGCGATGATGTTATTTTATTTACCTCTCCAGTTTTAGGAGAACCATATGAAGCAACAGGTCCGATTAAAGCACAATTTTATGTCTCATCAGATTGTCCAGACACTGATTTTACCGTAAAACTAAGTGATGTGTATCCTGATGGGCGATCTATCCTTATTACTGATGGCATTCTTCGAATGAGAAATCGAAATGGATTTGATCATTGGGATTTTATGAATCCTGGAGAAATATACGAAATCGAAGTAGATCTCTGGAGTACATCATATATTTGGAATGTGGGTCATCAGATTCGTGTGGCAATATCTTCATCAAATTACCCGCGATTTAAAGCAAACCCAAATACAATAGATCCAATAGCAGCTAATCAAACATATTCAATTGCAGAGAACACAGTATATTTTGATTCATTATATCAATCATGTATCATTTTGCCTGAAATTGCTCAGCCCATACCAAATGATATACTAGAAAAACCAACAATTCACCACGCGTCTCAATTACGAAAAAGAGCAGGTGATACACAGCAATTCATTGTTAATACAATGTACGTTCAAACAGATATGATATACTATTTCTTTGATTGGGATGATGAATCGGAAAGTGGTTGGATGGGTCCATTTAATTCTGATGAAGAGATAAGCATAGATCATGTTTGGGATGAAAAAGGAACGTATAATGTAAAAGTTAAAGCAAGGGACTCTACAGGTGCAATTAGTGAATGGTCTGAAGAAGTTGAAATTTATTTACCATTTGAAAAAAAGATAACAGGAGAAAAAATAACAATATTTTTTGAACAAAGAAAAAGAAATACTTCGAATGTTGAGCATATACCTTTTCTTTTTAATTATGAGCAAATAATCAAAAGTCATGGATTATATTTAGAGTGATATGAGTAAAAAATACAGCTAAGTTTTATTTTTTCCCAAGAATAGGTTGGCTCAATAGTTATTTGACAAAACAAACATATTCATTCGTAAAATATACTGGTCAAAAAATAAGAGTCCTTTACTAATGTTTATCAAATTGTTTGCACAAAAATTTATATTTATTGAATAGATAGAAAACTAGAAATACGACATATCAAATTTATATATCCAATAAAATTAAACTATAATGGGGGAATTAATGGCATTTAATAGGAAAAGATTATCTTCTACAAAGCTGTATAAATCAAAAAAAATTATTGTACTATCACTGCCAGTAATGATTCTATTTCAAATATTTTTCATTGGAATCGTTTTTAGTGATCCTACCTTACCTAGCAATATATCTGAGCAACAAGACTACCCACGACAATATCAACCAGAAAACGATTTTGTTCAAATAAACGGTAATAGACATATCAATAGTTTTCAATGGTTTGATGAAAACTGGCATTACCGGAATATTTTTTATATAAATAATAAGGGAGAAGTTAGTATTCCTGTCAATTTTAGTGAATTACTAAATAGGGTAAATGTTTCCAATAAGACTTTTGAAAATAATACAATACTGCTTATAGATTATACATCAACTGAAGGTACCCCAGTTGATGAATTCAATTTTGATAATTTGAAGGGTAATTTTTTATGGGAAGGAAATCTGATGTGGGAAGCATCCCTGCAAGGATATTATGCTGTTTATTTTGATGTTGAAGAAAATGAAGGGGAAAGAAATGATATAAACCAAACTAAGAATATAAATTTTTCAACCACTACTAATTGGGACGACATAAAAGTTGAGGGGTGGTGGATGCAATTAAATTCTCAAATAAAGGATTATTATTTTCCATCTCTTGATGACCCATTATATCTCAATGTTTCTACCATGTCTATAGCAAAAAATGTTACAGCACATTTTTACAAAGAGGGAAATATAGAAAGCTCAACCCAATTACAGGCCATAACAAATACCACTTGGACTATGAACCGCTCTTTTATTGATGGTGATGAGGGAAATTGGACTTTAATTATTTCAGCATATGATAATGCTTCATATCAACCAAAAAATCTAACATATGATTTCCTTGTAGCTAAGCCAGATTTAACTGTTCGTAATATTACGTTTTTTTCAGAGGTCACCGGCCAAGGACCGTTTTATGAGGGATATGATGTAAACATTCGAGCGGAAGTATTTGTTTTCAATGTCACTGTTCATAAGGTGTCTGTTTCAATGGATATTGACAATGTTAGAAAACAAAATAAGACAATAGCTACACTTTACAAGGAAACAAAAACAACAGTTGAATTTACCTATAAATTTGAAGAATTAGGCATCTATAATGTGACAGTAAAAATTGACCCAGAGAATAAGATAAATGAATCAAACATAAATAATAATAATTTTTCAAGGATTATTAATATTAGTGCATCTCCTGATTTGGGGGTCAAAGAAATTATTATTCCTCAAACCTCTTATAATGAAAGCGATCGGGTTGTTGTGTATGCTCATATAACAAATACAGGAAATATGAATGCTACCAACTATCAAGTTAATTTATATTTGGAGGATAATGAAGAGGATGAGATGTATTATAGAAATACTAGCAAAAAAAATCACACAAGTATTAGCGTAAATATTAATGAAACAAAAAATATTACTCTAATTTGGGATTCTGCAGAAATAGGTAATTGGATTGTTGGAGTTAAAATTCTTACAAACGCAACAAAACCAGATTCAAATAGTCTCAATAACAGCAAAGCAGTATTTACTCCACGTATCACTGTAAAAGGGGAAGATCCTCCACCTGATACCGATCCGGTCATCCAATTATTGTTTCCTACAGCGTTGCAAGAATTTGAAAGGAATTATTCGGTAGAAATTAGGGCCAGAATAACTGATCAAGTAGGAATTAAAAATGCAAATATTTCTCTTATAACTCCCAACGGAACAATATATATCGATGAAATGATAAAAGCAACAAACAATGTTTATATCTATAAATTTGAAAAAACCTATCTGCTAGGAATGTATAATTTTACGATAACTGCATTAGATAGTTCAATCTATGAGAATATAGCAAATTTAACAAGCAATTTTACAATAATAGAAGATGCAACACCACCAACAATAGATTTCATAGATGTACTCCCAAAAGTCCAATTGCCAAATAAAGAGGTAATTATTAGTTGTATTGTTTCAGATCCGTCAGGGGTTAGTTATGTCAACGTATCAATAATACATCCCGATGGATTTTTGAAAATATATTCAATGACAAAACCACCAGGATCAGTGAAATATTACTTTAACCAAACATACAAAGATTATGGAAAATATACAGTATATCTTATTGTCGAGGACAGCATAGGAAATAGAAAAAGCGCAGAAGATAAATCAATTGAATTCTGGATTACATCCGATCTAAATGATACCGACAATGATGGCATACCAGACTGGTGGGAGATAAAATATGGATTAGATCCCTACGATCCAACAGATGCACATGAAGATGCAGATGGCGATGGTTACACAAATCTTAGAAAATACCAGCTCGGTCTTAATCCTCGAGAACCAGTTACAATTTCACAAAGAATGACCATTCAAATACAAGAACACTTGCTCTATTTCCTAGCGTCAATAGCTATTGTGGCACTACTCATCTCTTTTTGTATCTATGGCATACGGAGGAAAAATCTATGAATAAAACTATAGTAAAACCTCTTTTAATTATTTTTATAATCCTTTCTATTGTTGTTTTTTTAATATCTTTTTACGATATCCTTTATGAAAAAGGATGGACAATAGTTGTCTTTGCATTATATGCAGTTTTTTTTATCATAGCGTTAAGTCTATTATTTATCTTACCCGCTATAAAGGAAAATGATACAGGCATATCTAAAACTAAATCTTTGAAAAAACTAGAGCGAGAACTCAATAATTATAAATGCCCTGAATGTAAAGCTATATTTTCAATAAAAAAAACACAAAGCAATACAAACAAACCCTTTACTATAACATGTCCTACGTGCGGGATTATCGGAAAAATTACTCCATCTCCTGGAATAGTTATCGATACAATACCTGATAAAAAATCTGATTCTATCGTTTTTACATGCCATAATTGCAAAGAACGTTTCTCAATATGGATAGAAGGAAAAGACATAACCAAGGATTTTAAAGTTTATTCATGTCCCTATTGCGGAAAAATCCATGAAAGCTAGTATATAATTTTAACAGCGATGACGTATTCTAACTGCTTCTCCGTGGTTTAGTTGCTTCATTTCTTTTCCATTCATCTGAGCGACACCAACCCCGCAAACAGTATTATTTCTTTTTACAATAACTTCATCTCCGCTACGAATAGCAGGATCAGCGTCTTTAATTCCTGGTGCAAAAACAGACCCGATAAGATTAAAATCATCATAGATTTCAACAAAAAAACCTTGAGACGAAGATAATTTAATAGCTCCTTGGATAGTCAGAGATATAAACCCACGATCTTTAGTGATCATACCAAGCTGAGTGCTACCTTCTATTATTTTTTTATAGGGATATTTACCAATTATTTTACAGTTTTGTAAAAACATCTTTGCATTTTTATTTCCAAATTGAAAAGATGCTAATGAGGAAATATCATCAAAAGCTTTTTTATTTGCTGAAATATTTGGATAATTACAGGTTAAATCATGTAAAGTAGATGTAAGAGATTCTAAGGATTGCTTTGATGTTGGTTGGGGAGTACAAGTAATAAGGGGGTTATCCATCATATCGAGAATAAATTCTTGAATAGATTGGTCTACATGGACAAGTATATGATCATATTGGTTATTTTGTAAATAATTTTTCATAATTGTTCGTATCATCAGTTTTTCATCTTCATCCCAATGCCCTGAGACAGAAATATCATAGCGGGATGCAGGATAGATGAGTTCAATATCTCTAGGAACAATACCCAATGGGGAAGTAATAATTACTTCGTGAATAACAGCTGAATTTTTAATTTTTGAGAGTTCCTTCTTGAACAACCGGTGAGATTTTGAAAAAGAATACGGTTTTTTTGCTGAACAGGGAAGAAGAAGTAAAATCCTTGTTGAATCAGGTTTACTATAACGGCTTTGAAGATATGACTGAAATCTTTTTACTTCTACTCTTTGTAATGAATGTTTTGTTGTACAGCGAAGTGTATTTTTTCGAAATATTGGTGTTCTTTCCTCTAAAAAATTATAATGATTGAAATCAAGAATCTTAAGCATGGCAGTAAGAATAGGATACGCTGAAATTCTTGTTTCAACTAGCTCACGAATTCTACCAGATGCAATTGCATTACGGACATGGTTGATCTCAGAATACAAAGCAGAATAATTATGTTCTAATATCTCTTTAAATCCAAGAGTAGATGGTTCAGATATCGTATGACAAATAGGACATCTACAGGCCATTTCTGATATGTCATCAATGTGAATATTACCATATGGAAAAAAAAGAATTTTTTTACGAGCAGAAATAATAGCAGAAGTAGAATCAAAAATATCTACCCCCATATAGGACAACAAAGACATATTTGAAGGCTCTGCAATACAGGGAATATAAATCATTTTTTGGTACCCTATTCTCTCTCGCAGATTCACGAGAAATTCAACAAATTTTGACTGTTGAGAAAATATTTGTGAAGTATTAGTTACAATAAACAATGTTGCATTAGTATGTTGAATAGTTTCATTCATAACATCTAGGCAAGGTGAAATAAGACAACACTGTGAACCATTACTATGATTATATTGCAATGAAGAAAGATGTAATTCTTTCGAAACATCCTTGGGATAGATAAAATAATTATTAATTGATAATTCTCCGCAAGAATTTATTTTTGAAGATGAGAAAATACTAGAACCAACTTCAATATTGGGTTTATTTGTATCAGAATTACAATTTGAAAGCTGCATATCTGCATAAAGAGGAGCAGGATATCTTTTTGTGTTTAAAAAAGCAAGAGAAGGAGTAATAACTTTTTTTTTGTTGCAAATCATTTCTCCAATACGGGCAGGCCCGTCGCTTTTTTTTACACTATACTGCATTATTTGCAGATAGACAATACTATATAAGAAACTTTAGCTGTTCAATGACGAAAGTATCTTTGCCCTGAAAAAACCATAGCGATTCCATGCTGATTAGCTGCGTCAATAACTTCATCATCTCTAACTGACCCACCCGGCTGAATTATTCCTTTAACCCCTGCCTGAGCAGCAACGTCAACAGCATCTCGAAATGGGAAAAACGCGTCACTGGCCATGATAGAATCAACAATTTGTTCTTTTCCTTTGTGAGTGGCAATCCATGCCGCATCAACTCTAGAGGTTTGCCCACCTCCAATAGCAACCGTACGCATGCCTTTGGCAAACAAAACGGCATTAGATTTCACATGTTTCACACATCTTACTGCAAATTCCATAGAATCAAGTTCATCAGAAGAAGGTTTTTTCTGTGTAACAATCTTCCAATTCTTTCTTTCATTAAAAAAATAATCCCTTTCTTGAACAAGAAAACCTCCTACCACACTTCGATAGGTTAGCCCCTGTCGTTTGATTTCTTTTTCAATACCGGCAAGACTAAGAAGACGTAAATTTTTCTTCTTCTGGAACATTTGCAATGCTCCAGCAGTAAAACCAGGTGCAATAATAACTTCTAAAAAGAATTCTTTTAACTCCTCTGCTACTTCTTCATAAACCTCTCGATTAAAAGCAACAATCCCTCCAAATGGAGAATAAACATCTGTTGCAAAAGCATCTTTCCATGCTTGAAGTAAATTTGTTGAACTTGCAATACCACAAGGTGTTGCATGTTTAACAATCACACAAGAGGGTTTGGTGAATTCCTTTATACATTCAATAGCACAATCTGAATCAAGAATATTATTAAAAGAAAGTGCTTTACCATGAAGTTGATCGGCTGTTGAAATACCTGGTTCAGAAATTGGAGGTAATCCTTTATAAAAAATAGCTTTTTGATGAGGGTTTTCTCCATATCTCATTTCTTGTTTTTTTCTCATCGAAATAGTTAAATCATCTGGCAGAATAGTATCTTTCCATCGTTTCCGAAGATACGTAGAAATGATTGAGTCATATTGTGCAGTGTGGCAATAGGCTTGCAGTGCAAGATGTTTACGAACCTCTACATCTACACCTCTACGGTTTTTCAGCATTGAAATAATAGTGTCATATTGATCAGGATTTGTTAGGACAATAACATCCTTATAGTTTTTTGCAGCTGCGCGAATAAGTGTTGGACCGCCGATATCAATATTTTCAATGACCTCTTCAATACTTACATTTGGTTTTTCAATGGTTTTTTCAAAAGGATATAGATTGCAAACGACAAAATCAATGGTGTTAACATGATATTTTTTTAACGAAGCAACATGATCTTTATTATCTCTTCTTGCAAGAATACCTGCGTGAACAATTGGATGAAGGGTTTTCACCCTACCATCAAGCATTTCAGGAAAACCTGTTATGTCTGAGACTTCTTTAATGTTAATATTTGCATCACGTAAAGCCTTTGCAGTGCCACCAGTAGATATAATACGTATATCTAAATTTGAAAGGTTTTTACAGAAATCTACAACACCCTGTTTATTAAAAACACTAACGAGAGCATATTTGTTTTTCATTACTCTTACCGAGTCAGGATAGAAAAGATATTCATAAACGTTTGGGTTTTTCTTTCTTTATTGCTTCATCCAGACTCATCTCGCCTTTGAGAACTTTCGTGGCAGTTTTTTCAGAAATAGAAAATTTACCTTTAGTCAATTCACGACTATATCTTTGAATATTTTTCACAGCTCCTCGTGTGGGTTCTAAAGGAAATGTAGTCTGAACACGACCTCCTGTGATAAGAGCAATTGCTGCTGCTGCTTCACTATCCCTTTCTGAACGTGACTGCTGTAAATTATGCGTTGTACTAGTTTCATCTACTATCTCAATAGGGATATTTAATGCAATAAGAGAGTTTATAATTCGATTTCTGGTAAGTATTGACCCATGTCCAATACGAATACATGTCTCTTTAGAAGGATAGAGTTTTATAAATCGCTTGACAATTTCAATGATTTTTTCAGGAGAATCTACCTGGATTTTTTGTAAAAGTATATCATTACCAACAACAGCAACTCCTGGACGATCACCAGGATCGATTCCAATAAATACTTTATTATATATTTTTTTTCCAATTAATTTTTTTAATGCCATATCTATTGAATCTTCTATAGTATCAAAGGTATCTGCAGAAACAACTCGTTGAGATTTGATTTTTCCACTTTCTGCTTTTGAAGTTATTACAACACCTATCCTTTTTGGAATATTTTTAGGAGATGAGAGTAAAACATATGATAATTTCCTTTTTTTTAAAGTTTTCAGAATATCGTGATATAGTGAAAAATCTTTAGTATAAACTCCTATAGTTTTCATCTAAACAAACAATTATTAATCACTAATATATAGATTTGCTTTTGCTCATGTAAGACCTGACTTTTTTGATTCTTTAAAAAAGTGGGGCGATTGGAAAAATCAGCACCATTAAAATAATACTAATGATAAATAGACCAGCCCAGATAATACCATTCCATCGTATAACTTTCATGCCATCAAACGGTCCGAAGGGCAATAAATTAAATGCAGCAAGTAATGCATTTATTAAACAGATAAAACCAATTATTTTTCCAATAGTAATATCAAAAAAAAGATATCGATATAGGAAATATGTTACCAATGCAATGAGAATATTTGCTAGTGGTCCAGCAGCAGCTATTCTACCTGTTTCAAAGGTTCTTGTTTCTCCTTGGAACATTACTGCACCTGGGGCTGCAAATACAAAACCAGTAAATATTGCAAAAATCAATGACAATAACAGTCCTTGTGTATTCATTCGAAATTCTGACCATAGTCCATATCTCTGTGCCATGAATTTATGAGATAACTCATGAACAAAAAAAGCAGTAATTATACCAAGAAAAGAAATAGGAAGAGAAAATAATAATTTTCCTATATCAAAACGTCCAATTAACAGATTATTTCCTGAAAACGCAATAGCAAAGGAAACTGTTAAAACTCCAATAGCGATAAAAAGATGTTGTATTTCAACTGAGCTGAATTTACCTACAGATCCCCTCTCAATAGATCCTTTTGGAAAATACATATACTCTCGGGGTGAAAGATCATGAAATGAAGTATATATTTTTCTTCCTTGTTGCATACACTCCCTCAATTATTCTTATGATTTATCAATGTTTTGAGGATATCATAAGGATATCTTTCTTACGCACCAAATCCTAAACTTATCATATAGGGTAAGGCAACAAATGTTCCTATCATGCTTCCTAAATTTGCTAAAGAAACAACCAGTAAAAGTCGAATAACTTTATTGTTGAAAAAATCCTTTGTACTCTCCAATTTACTTAAAGTCTGAAAATCTTTGACTACTGGTTTTCGAAGTTTGAATTCAACATAGCCAGCAACCCATCCTGCAGCAATCGCAGGATTAAGAGAAGTTAATGGAGCAGCAAGAAATGCAGTAAGAATTGAAAGAGGATGACCTCTGGCAATCAATGTCCCAATCGCGGAGAGACTTCCATTAATTAAAAACCACATCAACAAAGCGCTACCCGCTTTCTCCCATCCACCAATAAGAAAAAGATAGGCAATCAAAACAATAAATAATACAGGAACAATATATCCGACAGCTTTCATTATATTAAATTTTTTTTGAGGGACATATTCCAATTTTTCCAAATCAACATCAAGGGTTTGCTTTTCAAGATGTTTTTGAATTCCTTTAAGATGCCCTGCCCCAACTACAGCAACAACTCTTCCTTTTTTACTTTCATCAGATATCTTTTTTGCAATATATTCATCCCGCTCATAAATTAGAACTTTAGAAGCACTTGGTGCGATAGCCCCAAATTCTTCCATCATAGAAGAAATCATATCTTGATTCATAATTTTTTTAAGATCAAATTCTTCTATTTCTTCATCATCATAACCAAGAATTGCTTTCAGAAACTCCCATGTCAATCGAAATTTTTCTCGAATACCCATAGTTTTCCAAGCTCTTTTCAAAGTAATAGAGATATCCCTGTCGATAAGGGCTATGTCTAATTTGTGTTTTTTTGCCTCATCAAGAGCAGCAATCATTTCGGAACCTGGTTCAACCCCATACTCCTTACCCAATCGCCTCTGGATGGATGAAAGAAAGGTTTGAGCCAGCATGAGATAAGCATTATTTGATTGAAGTAATGACGTAATAGGTGTATTTTCCCACGTATCTTTTTTTGTGATAGATTCTAGTCTTCGATTACATAACTCAACAGCCACAATATCTGGTTTGTATCTCTCAATTGCTGCTCTAACCTCATCTACACTATCTTGTGAAATATGAGCTGTACCAATGAGAATAATATTATCTGATATTTTAACTTCCACTCTATCTCCTTTTTCAAATTCATTTTAAACGTTCATAAAAAAAAAATTAGATTTCTGCTTCAAATTCTTCAAGTTCAGCGGTAAATTCATCATCAGATTTGATTTTCCCTTGCTCTTTAAGAATCTGCCTTGTTAATAGCCAATAGATAAGAGCAAGTGCTCTTCTTCCCTTGTTATTTGTTGGAATAACATAATCGATATAGCGTGTTTCATTGTTGGTATCACAGAGGGCAACAACAGGAATTCCGATATTTTTAGCTTCTTTTAACGCTTGAATATCTGCAAGAGGATCAGTTAAAAGTATTGCTTCAGGTTCAATGAAATCTTTTGAATTTGGATTTGTCAATGTTCCTGGTCTAAATCTGCCTTCAAGAGTTTGCATCCCTGTTAATTCCCCTATTTTTTGAATTGGTTTTTGTCCATATTGGCGAACAGAAACAACCAGTACTTTCGAAGGATTACATTTCACTAAAAACTTAGCTGCATGACGTATGCGCTCATCAGTTTTTTTAACATCAATTATATATAATCCGTCATTACGTACCTTATAGATGAACTCCTTGATATCAGATGTTTTTTGTCTTGTGCCGATATGTACGCCGGAAGTCATGTAGATTTCTTCTGGAACCATCATATCAGTATTAGACTCTGTTTTTTCTTTCTCTTCAGCCATAGAATCTTCCTTTTATTTTTCTTTTCTTTTAACAGTAATTGGTATTGCACCTTCTTTAAATTCTAATAATGCTATTCCAACAGGGTTGATAACCTCTTTTGGAATTTTACTTAATGTCGATGGTGCTCCCATCGAAATTTGTAGTGCTCGTGCACCAATGATTCGTGCCTTTTCAAATCGGGTATATTCCAAGTTATTCCTCCAAAGGTTATGAATAGTAGGACCTCCAAATATCAGATATATTTAAAAACATTACCCTTATCTGTTTTTCCTACCGACCTATTGTATAAATATATTTTTATTTAATTTCTTCTATCCCTTCTGCAAAATCGGCTGAACGATTTGAAAATTCATCCAAAGCCAGTTGCATATCAAAAATGATATCCCTAAGTAGCTTATCGATTCTTTCATTTTTAAATTCTTTTACTCCATCTATATCGGAATATATTTTTCCTAAGAATTCATCCATATCTTTGTGTATTTCTATATTGTACAGTATTTCCTCCATTTTTGATACCCTCATGTTATACATAAAACATATTATATATAATAATTTTTTGGACCCCTCTTTTTATATCATTTTCTCAATTAATGTATTTATGTCTTTTCCTCTATATCCTAAAGCTCCACCGTTTTTATAGGATCGCTTAATACCTTCCAATCCCTTTTTTGCAGGATGTAGTCGAAACAATGGTTTTACATTTGGAATCTCTTTATAGCTTAATTTATTATTTACAATAGCCTTTGATAGCTCTTCATAACTATTATATGACGTAGCTGATTCGAGATATTCTTTTGTTATCGGTTTATCACCAATCAACATTCCTCTTGATTCAACAAGTTTTGCAAGAGTTTCTTTGCTAATCTCGCCCCATGTTGTATAATCTTTTACTTTTTGTAACATACCCTTGTAGTATGCATTACTTTCCACTATTGTACAATGGTTGACTCTATTTAAACGAAGAAGTTCAAGGGTTCGTTTAATATCTGGTTTGATATTAATTGTTCCTCTCACTCTAATAATCGCATAAACCATCTGTTCATACCTCCTTAGTTGTCTCAGCAGCTTGTGGTATGTTTTCTACTGGGATAGGTATACTTCCTGAAACAATACTTAGTGAATTTCTCTCGCTTTTTCTCACACGTTTTTCAGCATTTTGCTTTAACGCATCAAATACTGCTTTTGCATAATTAACAACAGTCTGCGTTTGTCCCCGAGTAAACGCCCAACAATCCTTTACACCTGCAAGACTTAAAATCTTTTTAGCAACATCTCCTGTAGCTAGACCTATTCCATGAGGAGCAGGTTTAAATGTGACCTCAACAGAACCACTTTTTCCTGTTACAGCGAAAGGAACAGTATGTGGCTTTCTGCATCCACATTCCCAGGATCCACATCCTCTGCGTATCTCAATGATATTAATTTTTGCATTATCAATTGCTTTTCGTATACTTGATCCAACTTCTTTACCTTTCGCTTGACCAAGACCAACAAATCCATCTTTATTACCAACAGCAACAGTAATAACAAACTTTATTCTACGACCTGAGTCGGTCATACGCTGAACCATTTTTACATCAATTACTTCATCTTCAACTTCTGGAAGTAAAATATCAATAATCTCAGGTTCACGTAGAGGAAGACCTGAATTTAACGCATCATTCATCGTTGTTATTTTTCCAGATTTAACCAATAGTCCTAAACGAGTTTTTGGTTCCCATTCAATTGTAGGCATCTCCCTTTTACGTTCTGGTTTACCGCCTCTTCGTCTTCCTGACCCTTTTGGCTTCATTATTTACCCCCAATAATCTTGTTTTTAATGTCATCTACTGCCGTAGCAATAGATTCATCAAGATGCTTACCAAATATACGTTCCTCTGCAGGCACCATTGCTTCATCATAGGGGCATTCTATACCTGCATCAACAACTCCTTTCAACGTAGCAAAAAGTTTGTTACCTCTTGTAGGTGGATACCTTCCAATATCAAGAACTCCTTGAGTAATTCCTTTTTCAACTGCTTTTTTCCCTGCGATAAGTCCTGTAAGATAAGCAGCAGGAATTGTGGAGACAGAATGCTTCCAGTTATATTTTTTTACAAGTTCATTTGAAACTGTGGAAATATGAATTCTATCGCCCTGTGGAACATATTCAACAAATTGAACGATAATATTTTTATTTGATTTACGAACAACAATACGAGGCTTCCTTGACCGTAAAAGCCGTAATCGTTGACGATAATCAGTTCTTCCTTGCCGATGTCTTCTTGGTTTGACATGATATCGAGGGCCTGCTTTCATTGGTTATCCTCCTTTAAAAAACCATCGGATACCAGACGGGTTTTTAGATGATGTTTACTTCTAAATTCGCCACCTTTAGCCTTTCTGTAATATCGACGATATTCTTTTTTCTCGATTATTTTATCATCTCGCAATCCACGTAAATATCCTCTAATGGGACGGATTGTAATAATCCATCGTTCTTTTCTTGGTAGACGAGCAAATTTAGCCCCTTTTCGAGAACCATGACCCTTTCGCCTTCCTTTTTCCTTCTGCTTTTGAGCAAATCTCTTTCTACCAGATGAAATACCTTTAATTTGTTTACTTTTTATAGCTCCACCGTTAATAAGAATTTTAACGTCTCCTCTTGTAACAGCTTTTGCAATTTCACCTGTTCTATCTGAATCCATCCAGACTCTGTTTTCACCGCATTTTAGAATAGATGCCGCAATTCTTCGTTGATTACGCAGATCTGCCATTTTTTACACCTTCATATTAAGAATTCTAATATCTAATTTCTCTGCTTTTTTAGCAATTTCCAGACGTTTTTTCGTTCCAACAGTTCTTCCAATTCTTGCCGCCTGCGTCTCTGGATTAATATGGTCGAGATCATTAATGTTATAAATCATCACTTCCTCAAAACCTGATGAATGTAACCCACGGGCGTCTTTTGGACCTCTAAAACCAACTCGAACTTTGCTTGGTCGGTATTTTAAATTTATCCGTAATTTAGAAGTGATACCTGTTGGTCTTCTCCAATTGTGAGGGATTCTTTTATATCGAAACCATTCTTGTCTAAGAAAGGTAGGGGTTCGTTTTTTTATCTGTTTGCGAACGTGAATATGTTGCTTTTTTTCTTGACTTAGTTTTGGTTTTTTCTTTGCTTTATATGCTTGCTTTGCTTCATCAACTATTTCAACAGATTCTTGAATGGTTTCTGCAGGTTTTTCTTCAACTTTTTCTTTAATTTTGGTATCAGAAATTTTAGTGGGTTGTTTTGTAGCCGAAGGAGTTTTTTCTTTTGTTTCTGGTTTTTTACTAGGTTGTTTTTTTTGTTTTTTTTCATCTGTCTGAGCTTGTTTTAGTATTTCCTCAGCGATTGTTTGAGAGATTCCTTTGATTTTTAATAAATCGTCTACACTTGAATTTTTGAGTTTTTCCATGGAATTGATTCCATTGTCATACAAAAGCTCTGCTTTTGCTTCGCCAACTCCTTTCAGTGACGTGAATTGTTTAATTACACTTTGTTTAGTCATATTTCTATCCTCCCTTGTTTATGAGATATACGCCATCTTGAAAAACCCGAATATCTCTTTTTCGTACCCGCGTAGCTCGTTCTATGTTGACTGCTGTTTGACCAACTTTTTCTTTATCAATTCCAGAAATCGTTACATTCTCTGCATTTGTTTTCACCGTTACACCTTCAAGTATCTTTGCATATCGTGGATATCGTTCTCCAAGGAAATTTTGAATCACAAATCTATCTCCCTCAACACCTGTTTTTATTGGAAAATGAGAATATACTGTCTTCATCTGATATTCAAACCCTTGTGTTACGCCTTTTATCATATTTTTAATATGTGCTTTAAAAGTACCTATTAAAGCCTTCTCTTTTCGTTTAGGACTATCTGAACAAACTATCTCAACTGTATTATTCTTAACCGTAATATGAATGCTTGGATGAAACATCTTTTTTGAAATAGATCCTTTTTCTCCTTTGACATGAACAGTGAATCCTTCAATAGTAATCATCACGCCATCAGGAATAGGAATTGCTTCTTTAATTTCACTTGCCGCTGCCATAGTTTCATATCTCCTTGTTAATATATATACGCCAGTAGTTTTCCCCCAATACCTTTTTTACGTGCTTCTGCGTTTGACATAATTCCCTGTGTTGTTGTAAGTACAAGTAATCCAAAGTCTCGAGCAGGAAGATATCGCGATTCCCATTTATCCAATTCATCTCGTTTTATTGGATATCGAGGTTTAATAACACCACAATTGTTTATAGCTCCAATCAATTCAACTTGAAAAACTCCAGCTTTACCATCTTGAATTAATTCATAGTTACCTACATATCCATTATCTTTTAACAGATGGAGTATACCATCGATAAGTTTAGAGGAGGGACGGATTGTACATGCAGAAATACCTTTTGTTTCTGCATTTTTTATCGTTGATAGTGCATTTGCTAGTGGATCATTTAACATTTTTATTCAACTCCTAATAAAACTTTTTAAACCCAATTTCTTCAGCTTTATCTCTGAAACACTGTCTGCATAGATGAAGACCATATCTTCTGATTATTCCTCGTTTTCTTCCACATTGTTGACAACCGATTGTTCGTCCAAACTGTTTTTTTCTTTCCTTTATCCTCATGAGACGACCTCCACATTGAACGTTTTTGTAATATACTCAGAGGTTTCTTTTTTTGTCGGTTGATGCTTTTTTGGGATTTTTCTACCATCAACTCGCCGATGTTTAATACGATAGCCGGCTTTTTCTATAGTAACACAAATATCCATCCCAAAAATTCCTATATTTGGATCGTATTTTTGTCCTTCAAATAAGGTATGATCTGGAACTCCAAATGACAGATTTCCCTGTTCATCAAAGGAATAATCTGCAATTTTATTTTCCCTTGTTTTTAATGCTTCAATTAGAAAAGCTTCCGCTTTTTTCTTACGTAGAGTCACTTTGCATCCAATTGGCATCATTTTTCGCAGACCCCAGTCTTTATTTGTCGTTTTTGATATTGTTTGAATTGGATCTTGACCAGTGAGGCTTTTTAGTACCTGTTCAGCTTTGTTGAGTTTTTCTCCTGTTTCTCCTACGCCAATATTAACAGTTATTTTACCAATTCGAGGTTCAATTTTTTTTGGCTGCTTTTTTTGAACAGATTTTTTCTTTTGTTTTTTCACTGTTTTTTCCTTCATTTCAGTTTCACCTCAGGTAACGTGATCACAGATTTGGTTTTCCCAATCGGAAAAAGATAGCTGGTGAGAGTGGAAAAATCTGTTTCTCCTTTCAACATTGCTAAGTTTGGCTTTGATGAAGGAACGATTTTGATATCTTCAATATGAGCAATTTCACCAATATGACTTCCTCCAATAATAAGGGATATCGATCCTTTCTCATATTTAAAAACATCAAGTATTTTATTATCTTTAAAAGCTATCTGTAAGACGTCTCCTGTCTTGTATTCATCTTTTTTAACAAGAAGCGTGGTGCCATCATGAAAATGCAATTGTATTTTATTTCCTTTTATTGCTGTTTTATTCTCAATGCGCCGTAGTTTCCATTCCGCATCTTTTGATGAAATAGGAATTAAAACAAGTTTGCCCTTGATGTCATATACAATACGATAGTCCTTTTTTAGTTTAGGAATAGAGATAACATCCATGAATCCGCAGGGATATTTATGGTTTTTTCTCTTTGCTCCATCAACAAGAATATCGCCACAGGCAATGACCCGTTTTACTTCTCTGTACGTGTCACATAGTTTGAGATAGTCTCTAATAATTAGTCCCAGAGCTATACATTTTTCTTCCGAATGTGACCCAGGAGATGGTTTCATTGTCCATTTGTTTTCCTTTCTATGCAGACGTACTACTCTAGGAGCAGATAATCTTTTTAAATGTCTACTCATTTTTTATCTCCCTCTTTTTTTTCTTTTGGTTTCTCAGTTTTAGATGTATTTGTTTGCGTGGATTTTTTTTGCGAGGGTGATTTCTCTTCGTTCTTCTTTGTTTTTGGTTTTTCTTCTTTCTGATCTTGTGTTGATACTGTTTTTTCTTCTGCAG
>JAWOGM010000029.1:0-6757 GCA_046496795.1 Thermoplasmatota archaeon | reverse complement strand
TTTCACTATGGAAGCTCTTATCCTCTCTGTGATAAATTGGTTTATCTGTATAATGCTTCTGAAGCAGAGCAACAGTGGGGAGGTTTTATTTTACGAAATAATATAGCGACATTAAATCCATTATGTGCTGGTTTTCTTATCTATGATACAAATCACTCTCAATCTCACTTTCAATATCCTTCTGCTGGTCTATATGGATCGAATTTGACAAGAATAAAATGGTCGTTTTCAAGATTAAGTTTACCAACTTTTTCAATAAATGGATCAGTACTGGTTAATGGTCAGATGAGAGATTTTGGTGACTGGATAGCCGGCGATAATGTTTATGTTAATTTCTGGGTAAATGAGACAAAAAACCATGAGGTAGAGAGCTATAACGTTATTTGTGATATTAATGGGTCAGATAATGATGAATGGATTGTTTTTAGTGGAGGACATCATGAGGCATGGTGGGGTCAGCAAACTATCGATGACGCTGCAGGTATTGGACAGATGCTTGGGGTCCTTAAATATTTTAATGATTATAATATCACGCCTAAGTGTAATCTTCGTTTTATTTCTCATGGTGGCCATGAAGCAGGTGTACGAGGGTCTTTAAGTCATGTGTTTAATGAGAGTAATTGGCCGGTACTTGAAAATTCAAGTATGATTATTAATATTGATCAAATTGGTCATCATTTCCAAAATGCTTCATTTAGGATTAATGCAACAAATTATAGTTGGATTCCTGCGTTATGGACCTTAACTGAAGATGCTTTATATAATGAAACCTATCAAGAGAAGAATTATTGGGTAAAAATTGGAAAAGAGCATTCTGATGATTATGGTGTAGTTGATGCTAAGATATATAATTATGATTATAGAATGGGTAAATATAAAGGAGTTTTTTTCGATAATTTAGAAGACATTGATTTGGATTATATTGAGTTTTGTAAGGATAATTTTCCAGAGTATCATCGGACTGGTAATAATCATACTAGTGGTGATACAATGGATGTTTTGGATCAGGATGATATTAATGCTACTGTAGATATAATTTTAAATACATTAAAATATTTCGCGGTTAACCCTGATTGTTGGTTTTATAATGATTCAATTACGTTTTTTGACTCTCCCCTAGATAGAGATTCTTTGAATGATTCCGTTCGGTTTAATTTCACGATTAATTCTTCATTGCCGCATGATCTTACCATGATTGATGCTTATCTTGGGAAATCTGGTGAGAAATTTGATAGGCAAAAAATCAATTATACGGTTACTTCTGATGGTTTGACTGGTTCTATTATGTGTACTTTGCCAGAGATTGCTGAGGAAGGGCTTTATGGCCCAAGGTTCCTTATATATAATTCTACTGGCCGGATTAATGAGATTGTTGGTATTGGTGAAAATAATTATAATGATATGGGGCCTGATATTCTCACATATTTATATCCGCTTTCTGGTGCTCCTGAAATATACAATGTGTCAAATACGCCAGAACAAGTTGGTTTTGGTCAGAACATTACGATTTATGCAACTGTTTCAGATAACCAGAGTGGCTTAGATGAGGTCAAAGTCAATATCACTTACCCAGATGACTCTTACGAGAATTTTACGATGACTGGAAAAACATCAGGCAATACGTTAGCAGGTTACTATGTATTCAATGATACGTGGCTTGTTGGTCAGTATAATTATACAATCTGGGCTCTTGATAACGCTGGTGCAAGTAATACAAGTACGAATCATAGTTTCAATGTTTCATCACAGGCGAACATAAGCGTCTGCACAATACAAGATGAGTATGGAACTAGTGAGGACATCAACATTACAGATCCACCCACATCTAATATTGGTTATGAGTTATTAGATGACGGCAATGTTCTACATATCTGGAACCAATATGACAGCTACTACTTCGACACCAATAGTGGCATACAACTTACAAATCATTATGATGAATACTGGTCACATAATGTCTTAATGCTTGGATATTACAATAATGATGAATGGAATCTCATCTACCGTACTGATGAACTCAGCGGCTTCAACAAAGATGTTGAATCTGATGATGAAACATTTGTGAACGCGACATTATGGAAAAATCTTAGTTATGGTGGTTATGATTTCCGTCTAGCGATACGATATTATCTTGGTGTTGATGATAACGAACTCACTGTTATTCCTTACATTAAGAATATCGATGATGAGGATATTCCATATGTATTGGGTTTTGGTTGGGAGTTACAGGATATTCAGGTTGATATGACACAGACGGGTGATTATATTAAGTTGAGTAATGAGAGTTATTTGCTTAACCAGACTTTGGATAATTCTTATGTGAATCTTTCTGATCCTATTTATTGTTGGAATGAAACAACTAATACATCTGAAATATGTGGTTATTCCGATCCAGTGTTTTATATTATGGAAAACATCACAGAAACAACTACTAAATCACTGTATCTGCGATGGGATAAAGATTTAACATATAAACTCCGGGTGAAAGCAAGAACAGGACAATATAACGCACCAGTAACCTTGTTTGTCAGAATTGGAACACTTAATAGTGGACAGGAAAAATACACAGAAATGTATTGGTATGATGCTGATCAATCTACATATTATTTCGACAGTTATGATGACCTAAGTTGGAGTTCAAATCCTGGCTATATGGTTGATGGGAGTATATCATCTTATGCAAGTACAAGAGAAACTGAAGAAGAGGAATTCTGCGATGATAACAGCTTTGATATCGGTGGAGGGGCACCATCAGGTACAATTTCAAAGGTTGAAATTAGAGCATATGGCTATTATGATGAAATTGGAGGCGGTATTAATTTAAGACCATCTTTCAGTGAAAAAAGCGGTGATTATCATTTCTATAACCTTCCATCTAATGGAGCTTGGTCCTCCTGGTATGACATTACTGATGATACAAATGCTCCAAGTTCTTGGTCTTGGATCGATGTTGGAAATCTCGACTGTTCGGTAATTGTTGCTGAAATTGCAGAGGGTGATACATTATATTGTTCTAAAGTAGAGATTCGTGTGACATATAGTGAGTCACCTGTTGTCAGCAATCCATTTCCTGCTGATGGCAGTATTAATGTTTCAATACTTCCTACTTTGAGCATTAATGTCTCGGATGCTGATGGTGACTCAATGGATATTACCTGGTACAGCAACAGCAGTGGTTCCTGGGCATCATTTGGAACAAATAACAGTGTTGGCAATGGAACATATTACCAAACATTTAGTAATGCGTCTGTGAATGGTCAGTGGTGGTACTGGAAGGTTATAGTGGATGATGGAACAGTTGAGACAGAAAGCAGTGTCTATATGTTCTATACAGGTGTTCAATCAAAGATTGTAAATACTGGATCTGCAAACTTTTCTGGTTATCTGTTGATACAAGTGCAATATCATTCGTTGATGGATCCTCCAGTTTGGATTGTTGACAACGATACCATCAATGAGATAACACCAAGAACAATAAACACTGGAGAACAACTTGCCTTGGATCTGATATTCAACGGTAATGTAACTACTGATGATCTTACTTATGGAGATGGAACATATCGGGTTTATGCAGCTTTCAGGGATCCTTATGGCGATGTGTTGGTATGTGATGATGAGTCTTTGCTTGAGGCGTGGTGGGAGTTTGAGGTAGACACCAGCTAAAAACTAACATACCTTTCTGTAAAACTTGGTCAGGCAGAACTGCCTGATTTTCAATATTTTTTATATTGATAAACTAGCAGTTTTTCAAACGACTCTACAGAATTCCGTTTTTAATATATAATCAAAGCCATTGAATACTTTCGGTGCACCTCTGCAAGAGTATATAAGTAATAAATAACTTATAAATTTGTTAGTATAAAATTTAATATATACTATTTAGAGATCCATAATAATGACCACCAAGGTGTTCGAGCACCCTGGCAGTCTGGAGTCTGATATATATGCTATCAAACCCCGTAGAAGATGAAGTAGGAAGTCCTATTAAACCTTTTTCTGGTTTAGATCCAATACAGACAACAATCAACTTTTTTAACAACAAATCAGATTCATATTCAGCCAATTCCAAAAACAATGGACTGGTAGGAGGTAATTTTCAAGAATGGAGAAACAAATTTGTAAATATAGGCCAAAATATCGCACATCAACCCCTAATAATTGGGAATATGATGGAGGAAATAAGAAATAGGCTAGAAAAAATTAAAAGAACAGATGTCCCGCTCTTTTTAGATCCAAAAACCGCTACTTTCATAGATGTAGCAATACATGCAAAAGTCCACCAATATCTCTCAGATTCAACAATTGAAAAACACCTGCGTTATGCACGATTCATGGAGTTACATGCACAGCCAATAGATTTCAGAAACCTTACACTAGAATCATTCATAAAACATGTGATATTCCGACTGGAAGTAGAAGATCCACCAGCAACACCAAATGCATTAAATCATGAAAAGAAAGCAGTATTAATGTTTCTCAAAGCATTCAAACAATACACAGAAGACTGGAAACAATATGTCAGAACACCACCAATAGTAACAAACGAAGACAATACATATGTACCATTTCCTAAAACAGTAAATAAACTCTATCATGCAAAATACAGCAATGACAAATACGAAAACACATTGTTACAAACAATTGTATTCATAGGATTCAACTTTGGAATGAGACCACCAAGTGAAATCTGTAACCTTAACCTAGAAGACGTAACAATAAATGAGGATGGAACAGGATACATACGAATACACGAAGATAAAAAACATGGAAAACACAGACTCATCTATCCATACAACAAAACAATACTCAGCTCACCCGTATTCAAAACACCAAAAAACTACATCGACAACTGGAGACACAAAGTCGCAAACAACAACTCAGGCGACGCACTATTTCTCATGCCAGATGGACAAAGAGTCACAGGTTGGTATCTACGAGATCACATAGCACCCATTGGAAAAAAAGTATGCAATGAACAATCATTCATCCTCTACACAATGAGACACACCTTTGCAACATATCTTTATGAATACACCAAAGACATGAAAAAAGTAGCAAAGAGGCTAGGTCATACAAAATCAGACACCGTTGACAAATACATTCACGTTGCAGACTCAATCAAAGAACAAACTGGAAAACGCAATCTATTCAACCAAGCCCTCAGATCGATAACACATCGAGAGGATAGCAAATATATAAAAATGGTTGAATACTAGATTGTTGGCAAAAAAGACGTCAATCTAACAATTTTACTCCGAGAAATACCAGTGGGCCTGCTGAGATTTGAACTCAAGTCTATAACTCCCGAAGCTACAAGGATACCAAGCTACCCCACAGGCCCGTTCAAATAAGGAAAAACAAATAGGGATTAATATGTTAGAATTAAATAAATTAATTTACCGTTTTTTATTTCAATTTTTGTAATAACTTATCAAACTCTTCATATTTTTTTTGAATAATCTTGCTTGATTCAAGTAATGCTTCTTTTGCTTTTATTGAACCATCTGTTTCATAATTAAAGGTGATCTTTGCGGGATCTTTTTTAATATTAATAAAATCTATTTTTGTTTTATCAATATATGATTCTAGAACTGGTAATTTATTTCTATCTTTAAGCACAAGTATATTTCCTTTTAGTTCAACAATATCTTCAGGGATTTCTTTTAAAAATTCTTTAACATCTTCAAGATTTTTGTTATCAAATGATATAGATACCTCAGTGGTATATGTGGGTGCTATAACTGTTTGCCACTTTGCATGTTTTTCAGATGTTCCAAGCACTGCCTCAACTTCTAATATTATCCGTTGACCTTTGAATAACTCTACAATAGGTATTTTATCATCTTTGATGGCAAATGTAGAGTTTTCAGGTACAAGATCTCCAGAGTAAACGAGACCTTCTTCTTCTTTACTTAAAGTGTATCGAACAGTACAATTTGGACAACCTTTTCCATTACATTTACATTCGTCACGAAAACCGATTAATCGAAGATCTGTTGGAATCGGGATCATTGCAATACGATGGGCTATTATTTCATCAAAAAGTGGGCTTGTATTATCATAGATAATAACGTCATTGATGGCTAATTTTGGCAGTTTAGCAATCATCACACGACGCAAAGCGTTGACAAAATAATAATGAGTTTCTTCTAATTGTATTGTTGCTTTATTATCCTTAAAATCTGAATGTATAATCTTCATATAGACACCTTAAATTCGTCTTCCTCTCTTTCCGCCTTTTGCTTTTGTACCATCGTGTGGATGGGGGGTGACATCTTCAATATTACCTATCCGAAGACCTGCACGGACAAGGGATCGAATGGCAGTTTGCGCTCCACGGCCCGGGGAACCTCCTTTTTTTCCTCCTTTACCTCGAATTCTGACATTTACGCTATCAAAACCTTTTTCTATTGCTGCATCAGCAACTGTTTGCGCAACTTTCATTGCGGCATAAGGTGATCCTTCGTCTTTTGCAGATTTTGTAACCATGCCACCTGACACCCGTGCTATTGTCTCAGCTCCTGTGAGATCGGTTATAGTTATAATGATGTTGTTAAAAGATGAATAGATATGTGCAATACCTCTTCTTGCCATAATTATTTTCCTCCTTTCTGCTCATTTTCTTTTGGGGATTGTTGTTCACTATTTCCTTTTGTGTTATTGTCTGAATTTTTTTGAGGGGGTTCTTGTTTTTCTTCAGTTTTTGGTTTTTCTTTTACTTTTTCAGTTTCTTGTTTTTCTTCAGTTTCTTGTTTTT
>JAWOGM010000096.1:0-2774 GCA_046496795.1 Thermoplasmatota archaeon | reverse complement strand
TTGGTGAGAGCCCGCCTTCATCCGTAATTATCGCTGAAAGATTAACGATGACAAAGATTCTATCGCCACTATTCATTCCATGCGTTGAGGTTACTGAGTTGTCTGGGTCATGAATAGATATCACACCAAATTTTGTTTTGCTAGATCCTCCAACTATTGTTTCATCGCTTCCTTGACTAATAGGTGTTTTGAATACGCTTTTATTATCGGTGTTAACTGATGATACGAGATTTTCATCTATGGTGAGAAGTGATAAATTATTACAGATGGTGGTAAGGGTGCAAAGACTTAGATCGATGTCTTTTGAACCTGCTCGCGGTCGAACAGTTAATGCAAGATGGGTGATTTCAGTTTTGTTTGTGTTGGTAAAACCGGTTATATCTGTAATGACTAATCCTGCAGAAACCTCTCGAGTTGTTTGGGTTGCAACATTTTGTGCTTTTTGCTGAAGGCTTTCACTTGCTTGAATGATGACACTAGCAGCAACAGCTGCAACAAGAATCATGGCAATGAACACGATGAGTGTTCCAATTCCTACCATGGCATGATCGTTTTTTTCAATTGATTTCTTGTGTTTTTGACTTGGTTTGATAGCAATAATGTTTTCTATTCGTAATGCACCAAAACCTTGATTTGAATCGATGATGACAAAACCTGCATTGTAGTCCACGCCTTCAAGGATTCCATTGATGACTTTGACGTTTTGTTCGCCTGGTTCACGTGTCACTATTTTACTGGGTTGACCGACCAGCTTATCTAAATGTTTTTTTTCCATTCCATTTCACCTTCCATTTCATTTCATTGCCCGGAAGTTTGTTTCATCCCAGTCAATGTCTTTCGTGTTAATGTTTCTCAAGAAATGGTATTTAAAGATTCAGCGTTTTTTCTTCATTTTGAAAAAGTCGCAGAATGGTATTTTGTCAGTTTTTCTTTGAGAAGAGACAAAGATAAGATTAGATGCAGTTGTCTCTTGTGAAAATATAAAAAATGGGTTCTTCTATTGGTTATAGCCTCTTCTATCTTCTTGTCGTTTTAGCATTTTCTCAAAGAATAAGGAATTTTTATAGAGCAAATTATTATAAAAATAAAAAATATTTTATATTATTAAATCAACATAGAAGGCTGAGGCAAATAATATCATGAAATCCTTACTGTCGTTCACAATGCTTATCATAGCAATAGTTGCTATTACCATTATCGTTTCATCTGCCACGCTTTATGAGGGTACGCAAACAACAGAAAAAATAACTGAGGAAGACCTTCAAGAAATGATTGAAACCGTTTACGCTGATGTCTCTAGCTATATGAATATAGATGATATCCTAGGAAAATTCCACCGGGTTCAACAGGATCGACTGATCAAACAAATTGCTATTCAACTTCATCCTCAATTTTCAACAAATATCAAACTTTCAGAACTTATGATTGAACTATCTAATGGCAATCAAATCATTTTTTTAGATCATAACGGATGCTGTGCAGATATTTCTAATGAAACACTATTCAACCATGGTCTTTGGGATAATCTGGGGAATAATTCCTTTGGAATTTTAAGTATATTTGATGATGATAATTCAATGAAGCAGTCTCATTTGATAAACCAACATTCAGACCGTCTCTTCATTATATTTAAAATACCACATTCATTAAAGCTTCAAAGAGGTGATACTATCAAGATAAATCTGTATCCTTCAATAGGCGTTAAAAAAGAACTGGATATAAAGATACCATTTTCGGTTGATCCTGTCCTTAGCTTATGGTAATTTTTTCCTCGTCGGATCCGACTAATAAATGCTCCAAAATTTTTTTAAAACAATTGTTATATACACAATAAGCAAACTAAAAGCAAAATAGATATTTAATTGATAAATTTATCAATAAATACAAATTTACATAAACTGAATCGTTGTCAACTATGATGTTGTCGGAGGGAAATGCTATGACTAAAAATGCAAGAATGGTTAGGGAAATATTCGATACACTTTACAAAATTTCCAGTAGAAAAACAACCGAGGGATACACTTATTACCTTATGCAATCATTAAAAGAAGACTTGCATGATCAATATCCCTTTTTATCATCATTTCATTTTGTAGATACAAGATTTAGTGAAGAAGAGACTTTTGTTTATTGGAAAAAAAATGTTGAAAAAATAAAAACTGAGAAGCTTTGTTACGCTCTTAAGGATTATATTCAAAAAGTAAATCAATCACTGGGAAAAAATGCAGGTCCCTTCTTTTTTAAAGAGATTTCATCAAGGATTAGTGAGACTTCAAATGAACTTATGAAATCATATGGAATCGATTTGATGATTATGCAACTTGAATATGAAATTGATACTTTAGAAAAAAGGATTATTAAAACAACTAAAAATCATAAACAATAGCTTAATAGACATTGTTCTTGATATAGCAACCGCTTTTCTGAAAAATAGTATGATATTTTTAAAGGACTCTTCTCCGTTGTATATGTATCTGCATACACTTTGACGTATGCAAATGCAAATAAACTATAATAACAGGTGGGTCTTATTTGAGGTTGCACTCTAAAAACATCTCTATAACAAATGCACTCCAATGAAATGATAGAAACATAAAAATGAAAAGGTGGGATGCAAAAAAATGAGACGACTATTTAGAGTGTCCAAAGAAAAGGATATGGGTGCCATTGGCATAGGAACGATGATTATTTTTATTGCCATGGTCCTAGTAGCAGGTATAGCAGCTTCTGTTCTTATACAGACGAGTTCTCGACTGGAATCACAAGCAATGACC
>JAWOGM010000065.1:0-14125 GCA_046496795.1 Thermoplasmatota archaeon | reverse complement strand
ATCTGTTTCAATTTTAGAACAGACCGTTTGCGCGAAATTACAACCGTACTTACCCAACAAGATATGCCGGAGTATAAAATGCAGACAATTGACTTATACTATGTAACTATGACAAGGTATGACATAATTCATATGGACTCCATAATCCAGCAATTTGTGTTCCACTACCTGTTGTAAGAAAGAGATAGGTTATGAAACAGATAAGTGTTGTAACTATAAACGCTATCATGTTACCTCCTAAACTTATTATATATTACTAATCCGAGTGTAATCATAACACTTTTTAAAAACTTACGGTTTAAATCAAAGAAAAAAATGTTGAACTGCATTAATATGAAAAATATTAAAGACATAGCGCATTTGGGATAGGGGAAACCGATGAATGTTAAGCTTATTGGATATACACCAGATCCTGAAAAAATCCCTGCGATGGCTGCAAAACTTACCCATAGCACAAGCAAGCCTGAGGACTTACAACATTCTTCTGAAAAAGAACTTAAATCTATACTGAATCATGTCATATCAGTAGGGCATACAAGCATAATTGAGCATGCAACATTTACCTTTGCAATTAGTGATGTGAGCCGTTCATTAACCCATCAATTAGTCAGGCATAGGATAGCAAGTTATGCACAGCAGAGTCAGCGGTATGTAAACCTGAGAGAACCATGTTTTGTTACACCACCTAAGATAGAATCTGATCAAAAATTAAAAAAAGCCTATGAGAAAACCATGAAAATGATTTGGGATCAATATAATTCGTTGCTTGAGATGGGTATTCCTGCAGAGGATTCCCGTTATGTATTACCTAATGCAACATGTACCAATATCATTGTTAGTATGAATGCACGATCATTGCTCAATTTTTTTGAGCTGCGTTGTTGTCAGCACGCCCAGTGGGAGATTCGTTTGCTTGCTCAAAAAATGCTTCAAGAAGTAAAAAAGGTTGCTCCTATCATTTTTGCAGATGCAGGACCGGTCTGTAAGACCAAAAAGATATGCCCTGAAAAAAAAACGAACTGCCCGTTATATCCAAAGGATGAATAGAGAGATGAATCGGCCATATGTCATTGTGAACTGCGCGATGAGTGCAGATGGAAAAATTGCTTTACCAAATAGATCCCAGATGAGGATATCTTCTGATGAGGATATGAAACGGGTGTATCATCTGAGAAATCAATGTGATGCTGTCCTTGTTGGTATTGGAACAGTTCTTGCTGATGATCCAAAACTTACCGTGAAAAAATCATTAGTACCCAATCCCTCCCAGCCACTTCGTGTGGTTCTTGATGCAAAAGGACGAATACCATCAACTGCATTGGTTGTTAATAATGATGCAAAAACCATGATATTTACAACTAGTAAACATAAAGATTTAATCAAAGTAAACTATGCAAACGTATATATCTGTCCCGAGGAAAAACCTGGCTTTCTTGATCTTACCATCATATTAGAAACATTATATGATAACGGTGTTAAATCTCTTCTTGTAGAAGGTGGAAGTACAGTTATCTGGTCTTTTTTTAGGCAGAATTTGGTGGATGAGTTCTATGTCTATATTGCGCCGTTTATTATCGGAGGAGAACGCACACCAACTGTTGCTGGTGGGAAGGGAATAGTAAATGAGAAAGAAAAAATACAACTCCGCCTCTGTGATATACAGAAAATGGATATAGGAGTTCTTTTACATTACACACGATGATAGTATGTGTTTTTTATGTGATCATATGCTAGGAACGCTTGTTACCTGGTTACGCTGTCTTGGCTATGATACCATCTATGCATCTGATAGTCTATCAGACAAAGAGATATTACAGCAAGCAGCAGATGAAAAAAGGACTTTGATTACAAGAGATAAAATGCTTATTAAGCAGGCGAAAAAAAACCATATTTCAGTAATTGCCATTGAAAGTGACGATTTAAAAGAGCAGATAGCTGGTGTTATTTGTCAGAAGGAGTTTGATGAATCAAAAGTGTTTAGCCGATGTTTAGGCTGCAATACGTTATTACAGCAGAAAGATAAAAAGGATGCAAAACAGTTTGTTCCTCCTAGAATATATGAGTTTCATGACCGGTTTTGGTATTGTCCTTGTTGTGATCAATATTTTTGGCATGGAACACATTATAAGGATATGAAACAGAAAATTCAATCTCTCGTGTCTTCTTTTAAGCATTAGATCATTCGTATCATTTGAGCGTGAGGGATGCCTTTAATGACGAGAATGCAATCAGGATCTATTATTCCCATTTTAACAGCGCAGTCAACTGTTTTTGCGCCAACAAGGTTTGCAATAGTTGCACATTTAAGATATTTTTTTAGGGTTTCAACAGAAATACGGTCTCCTTTATAAAAATTATTAGAAACATCAATTTGTCGTTTCCCTTGGACAAATTTCTTACCAAGTAATTCTTCATCACATGCACCAATTAAGAGTTCATTACCATGTTTGAATACTTTTATGCTTATCATTGCTTTCTCTATTTCCTGATAATCGTTTCGTATAATTAGTATTTCTTTTTTCTCTTTTATATTAATTTCGAAAAAAAGATAGAAAATCATACTGATTTTCATAGGGTTGGAATCATTTTTATTGAGGTCAGTTATAAAGGCAGAGACATAAGCCAGAGGCCCACAATAATCAAGATACATGCAAAGCAGAGGGTGAAAAATTTCTTTTTTATTTGTACTTTATTTCCTTTATGTTTGGTATTGATTGTTTTTGGACAATAGGTACTTGTTTTATCTTTTCTTTGAAAAACATCTCCATTCATACTTCATCAGATTCATGGTTTTGTTTCTTGGTTATATAGGATTTGTTGTACAATTATTATCATTATCTTATGTTGTTTAAATGGTTGTGAAAAAGGTATTTTTTTATTATCTGAATGGTTTTAGATCTTGATATCCGCCGACTCCTATCCAGAGATAATCGTTTAACCCTGGTATAGTGACATTTGCCTCAACAAGTACAATCAAACCATCTGGTAGTTTTGGCCTGATTGACTGGTTTGTTTGGAATAATGATCGTAGAGGGATATATATTTCAGCTGGAACTAGGGTTGTATTTTCTTTGTCTATTGTGATATCATATACGGTTTGATTGCAAATAAAACTGTGTGTGCCTTTATCATCTCTATATATTGAAAAAGTTACTTCTTTTGCATACAAACTAAGGGGATTTGGATTTATGATTTCTAGGCTCATATTACTGATGAATCCCCATGAGAACAATCCTTTTCTCATCAGTTTCATGTCAGCATCGATAAACGCTACTGTTGGTGCATGAGGAGTAAATATATCATAGAGATGAGGAATAAGTATTTCTGCCTCTGTAGAGACATCTATATATTTTTTTATTCCTGCAATATAAACACCTAATGTTGTATCAATGGATGCGGTGATTTTTTCAGCATTTAATATTGTGAGTGGAAGTAAATCGTTGGCTTGTATTGTTGCTCTACCGTTTGCCGGGAGGAGTCTTCCTTTAAAGGTAAATTTTTTTATTAGTTCCCCTATCTCCGTCTTTAGGCTAAGATCGATATCATCTATGAAAAAGTCAAAATTGTTTGGATTTGATATATCTATATCTGCAGTAAAGGCAATCCCATCATTTGAGAGGCTGCTTAAGTCTGCTTTTACGGAAAATTCAGGTATTGTTATCAACTGTATTGTATCTCCTAGGGAGGTTATCATGTTTATTTGTAGTGGGATTGTTTTTGTGATCAATCCAAGGAGGTATACTCCTATAATTCCTGATAGTTGAGTGGTTAATGTTGAGGGGATGTCTGTGTTGAAAGTGATTGGTGTGGTCTGCGTGTATGTTTCATTGGTGTTTGCAGCAATTGTCCCCCCTGAAATTTTTATTTCATTGATGATATCTCCTGTTTCAGTTTTTGTGATGATGTCTAAATCTTTTATGATAAAATCGAATCGGTTAGTATTTCCGATGAATAGGGTTGTTTGAAGGAGTAGTTCATCTGAGTTTATTTCCAGTATATCAAGTTCAAGGACGATTTCAGGTGAGGAGATAACTTGTATATCTACAAAAATTAAGGCGGTTATTATTATATTTATTACAAGAATTATTAAGACTAATAAGGAGAATGCAATCTTTCTTTTTGATTTTGGAGAAGAAGATTGTTTTTCAATCATGTTCTTTTATAAAATAATTGTGATATTATAAATACTTTTGTACAGAACAGAATATTTTGATATGTTTTTGTAAATAAAAAGCTGAATAGAAAATTTGATAAAAAAACTCATTAACAACTTTGTTTATACCGGGTGTTGTGAAAGCATGGCTTCAAAAAAATCTAGAAGGAGAAGGTCAAATCCCGAGATAAAAAAATCATTTCTTGAACGAAAAGAAGTAAAGACAGTTATTTTTATTATTGCAGTTATTTTTTTAGTAGCTGTGTCTATAATTGTTATATCTAATATTAATGATAATGGAATAGTTGATCAGACTGAGAATCCAATAGCAATCATAGATACCACGATGGGTGTTATTAAAGTTGAGCTATATGAAGATTTAACGCCTAATACCGTTGATAATTTCATAAAACTTGCAGAAGATGGATTTTATGACGGGCTTGTTTTTCATCGAGTTATTGAAAACTTTATGATACAGGGTGGAGGGTTTTATACAGACGGCACGCCTAATCAAAGTCCATATGGGCCAATAGATCTGGAAATCCATCCAGAAGCTAGTCATGTTAACGGAGCGATAGCCATGGCCAGAACTTCTGATCCCAATAGTGCTACCAGTCAATTCTTTATCAACCATGGATCACAGCCAAGCCTTGAGCCGGGTGGAGTTGACCAATACGGGTATGCAGTATTTGGAGTTACCATTGAAGGTTTTGAGATAGTAAGTTCAATAGCTTCTTTACCTACAACAAATAAATTTGGTATGGATGATTGGCCAGTAGATGATGTAATTATTAATTCTATCACCATAGAAACACAATAAAAGAGGTAGAAAAAATATGACAAATAGAAATGCAATATTTGATACAAACAAAGGCAGTTTTACCATTGAACTTTTTGAAGATAAAGCACCACAGACAACAAAAAATTTCATTAAACTAACAAATGATGGATTTTATAATGGGCTTATTTTTCATCGAGTTATTGAAGGTTTTATGATACAGGGCGGATGTCCACAGGGAACCGGCAGAGGAGGTCCAGGATATAGCATAAAAGACGAGTTTCATCCTGAGTTAAAACATGAATGCCAAGGGATTCTTTCTATGGCAAACGCAGGACCAAACACCGGTGGATCCCAGTTTTTCATTACTGTTGCAGCAACTCCCTGGCTTGATAATCATCATGCCGTTTTTGGTAAAGTTGTCAAAGGAATGGATGTGGTGCTTGATATTTCAAAAGTACAAAAAGATCGAAATGATAAACCACTCTCAGATATAAAGATAAATAAAGTAGAAATACAATAAAAATAATGTGATTAATATGACTGTTCTTTCAGATATTGATATAGAGAATGCTTTACAATCTGGAGCTCTTGGGATAAAACCTTTTATTAAAAAAAATCTTACACCAAATGGGTATGATCTTTCCATAGATGAGGTCTATATCAAAAAAACTGATATTAAAATACATGAAGGAGTTGCTGTAATTCCTCCTCAAACATGGTTTGCAATTAGTACCAAAGAATGTGTCAGGATGGGGGAACAGATCACCTCACAGCTCTGGATTCGTTCCAGCTATGCACGAAAAGGTGTACTTGCAAGTTTTGGTAAAGTTGATGCAGGATTTTGTGGGACGCTGACCTTTGGATGTTTTAATGCCGGTCATAAACCCCTTGAGATCCCCATTGGAGATCGGTTTTGTCAGATAGTCTTTGAACATCTTTCAACAGTTGCTGATGAACTCTATGAGAAACGTTCTGGGACATATCAAAACCAGCGAGGTGTAACGTTAAAAGTATAATATTTTAAATGATATCTTTTTCTTTTCACACATCGATATATCTATTTGTATATATTCCCTTTTCAACATCATAGTGAATCATGTTCTCTTGTTTATCTTTTTCAACAGAAACCGCTGAGACCTCAATAATTGAATCATTCACCTCAATAATGTTAAACGTATGTCCAAAATGTGCACGGGTACGATTTGAGGAAAATGTTCCTGCATTGACAAGCAGAGTATTATGAATCTTCACCGCGTAGGGAACATGACGATGCCCCATCAGTACAAGAGGAACATTATTTTTAAGGATGATATCAAGTGTTTCCCCGGCATCTTCAAGAATGTTTGTCTCCCGACCTGAATTAGGGACAGGAATGAGATGATGATGAAACCCAAGAATCGTCATTTTCTTATGGTTTTGTAATGCATCTTGAATAAGCAGGTGCCGTCTTCTACCCAGTCGTCCCTCATTTTTATCGGGTTCACTAGAAGCAAGACCAAGAATCTGAAATTCTTTATATTTATAGAGATTTGTTGATGGTCCAAAAAATTCGGGAAAGAGTTGATAGCCAAGGTTTCGTTCATCATGATTACCCGGTATTACAATTTTTTCTCCATCGATGAGATCAAGTTTTTCTTGAGCTATCTCATATTCGGCAAGTAAACCCTCAGTTGTGATATCACCAGAGATAAAAATAATATCTTTATCAATTCTATTAAGAATCTTTACTGCTTTATCAAACGCGGTTTTATTAAAATCAGAACCAAGACTTGTGTGAATATCAGAGATATGTGCTATCTTCATAATACTTCTTGAAACAGGACTATTTATATAATATTTTGTAAAGAATGCATAGACATTGTTTTTCTCTTAAGAAAGCTTCTTGTCCTATGGTATTTTTTTAAGAGGATAATACCCTGCCTTCCACATATATTTTTTAATATCCTGCAGCGAATACTCCGCAGTATCCTGATCAGAAGCGATTTCCTGTGTCGTTGTTAATGCAATATGAGCACTGATATCTCTAATGTCACTATAAGGAGGATATAAGGTATGATTTTTTACCAGTTTTTCAGCAGTGAGATCTGAAAGGGTATAACAGACTTCGGTGAACACTGAATCATTTATATATTGCCCCTGGCTTAGTATTGCCCCCAGACCGACACCAGGGAAGATAAAGAAATTATTGCCCTGGCCAATAGTAACAGTTTTTCCTTTATACTGGAATGGTTCAAAAGGAGAACCTGTAGCAACCAATGCTTTACCATTTGAATAGTTATAGATGTCCTTGGGTGTTGCTTCTGAGTTTGCTGTCGGGTTTGATAAGGGGAAAATAATAGGATTACTTGCAGATTGACACATAGCTTTAATGATATCTTTTGTAAAATGCCCTGATTTACCTGAGGTCCCAATGAGAATTGTTGGATGAAAGTTTTTAATGGTTTCAAGAAGAGTGATATGAGATTCATCCTCTATATCCCAGCTTTGATAGACTGTTTTGTCTTTTTCAAATGCTTTTTTGTATTCCGGGTTGTTCCTCTGTGTTGTTACCAGTCCTTTGCTATCTAAGACAGCGATACGGCTGCAGGCTTTCTCATTTGAGAGATTATGTTTGCTTGTAAGACAGGCAACAAGTCGTCGAGCGATTCCAACACCACCAGCCCCAGCTCCATAGATAACTATATTTTGATCTTCTAAGGACTGTTTAGTTGCCCTCAACCCATTAAGTATTCCTGCGACCGCGACTGAACCAGTACCCTGGATGTCATCGTTAAAACTGAGGATTTTATAGCGATATTTATCAAGGATGGTGAACGCGTTTTGTCTGCTGAAATCTTCCCATTGTACAAGAATATAGGGGAATTTTTCTTTTATAGCTGTGACAAATCTATCAATAAAGTCCATGTAGTCTTTATCCTGGAGTCTACCTGCTTTATAGCCCAAATAATAAGGATCTTCTAAATCTTCCAGATTGTCTGTTCCTACATCAAGGCTTATCGGCATGGTCTCCCAAGGTCTGATTCCCGCGCCAAGTACATATAAGGCAAGTTTACCGATTGGAATGTTCATGCCTCCGACGCCCTGGTCTCCTAATCCTAGTATCCCTTGATTATCCGTTACTACAGCTATTGTTGGTTGTTTGAATCGGAATTGTTTGAAGATGGATTGTGCATTTGTTATTGAATCAGGTGAAAGGAAAACACCTCGGAATCGTGCTGAATCTTTTGAATATCGTAGAACAGCTTCTCCTACTGTTGGAGTGTAAATAATAGGGATTGTTTCCTCAAGATATCGTTGGGCGAATGCATAAAATAAGAGTTCATTGCGGTCTTGTAGATCCCGAAGGTAGTTGTAGCGAATGATATCGATGTCTTTTTTTAGGGTTGTTTTTGTCTTAGTGTCAAGTCGATCGCATGAACCGCAGAGATTCAGAATTGATCCCATTCGATGAAATCGTTGATAGACTTTTTCTATCTGTTGATCGATGGTGAGAACTCGCGCGGGGATTAAACCATTGAGATGAAAGGTATCGCGTTCTTCTTTTGTAAAACCAGTTCCCTTATTGAGTAGAGGTGCACGCAGTACATCATTTCCTTCGGCGTTGGTAAAAAACTGTATGTTGTTTTCTTTATCGGTTTGAACATCAAATTGAATTTTCATAGTATAAATCCCTCTTATTCTGGGGTGATGGGTATTAAAACCTGGTTCTTAAATGTATATGTTTTTATCTTTTTTTTTTCGAAAAATAAAAGGGTTTTAATATCTCTGATGGTGTTTTCAGCTTTGAATGAAGGTTGTCATTATCGGTGGAGGGTTTTGCGGGATAACAATTGCAAAAAAGCTTGAATCAGACAAAGATATATCAGTTACTCTTATTGATAAAAAAACGTATTTTGAATATACCCCTAGTGCAATATTTTGTATCACGCATCCCAGCTATCAGAAAAAAATTAGGATTGCATATCAAAATATTCTTTCAAAAACTAAACTAGTAACTGATGAAATCAAATCAATGTCAGATAAAGCAATTACAACCTCACATCAAAGTATAGAATATGATTATGCAGTGATTTGTACTGGATCAACTTATCCAATTTTTTTATCATCTAAAACAAATGTGTATACTCTGAGTAGTTGTAATGAGGCATTAGGTGTTTCAAAAGCATTACAACATGCCAAAAAAATTGTAATTGTGGGAGGAGGCTATATAGGAGTTGAGGTTGCCGGGCAACTTGCAACAAAACATAAAAATATCTCACTTACCCTTATTCATTCTGGGTCAAAACTATTAGAACGATCATCGCCTCTTGCATCAAAGAACGCAGTACAGTTTCTTTCAAAAAAAGGAATATCATTTCTGTTTAATGATAAAGTAGTTGATCATCCAAAGCCCCATATTTTTGTTACAAAAAAGGGTGAAACAATACAGGCTGATCTATGTATCTGGTGTGCAGGCATAGCGGCGGATACATCATTTTTGGATAAATCCCTATCCAGCTGTAAAGATAAAAAAGGTAAAATTCAGGTAAACAAATATCTACAATTAGAAACATATCCTCATATTTTTGCAGGTGGAGATATCTGCGATACTGTTGAGGAAAAGACAGCTCAGAATGCAAAACATCATGGATATTGTATAGCATCAAATCTGCTTCGTATTAAAAAAAACCAACCTCTCAAATCCTATAGAAAACATCTCTCTCCTCAGTTGATTAGCCTTGGGGAGAGATATGGTATCTTAGAAGTTGATGAAATAGTGTTATATTCTAATTTTTTTGGTCTTGGTAAATTTATCATTGAATGGTATACTATCGGACAATTAAATGCTCAATGAAAAATATAATACTATATGTAATTAGTATTGTGGAAAAGTTAATCAAAGCTTTTTGTTTTTAACACTTTATGAATTCAAACTACAAAACCAGAAAACTCTCAATACTAGTTGAAGAAACCCTCAGAGGACTTTCACCTATTCAAACCATTATGAAAATGACTGAAGAGCAAAACATCAAAAAAATGGGGTTAAATCCACAGGATGTCATCTCATTTGGAGGTGGATGGTGTAACCATACCGCACCAAAAACACTTCAAGAAATCTATCATCATATCATCTTAGATAACGCCTTATTTCATCAGAGTGGTAGATATAGTGCAATCACTGGAGATTTATACTGCAGAGAGCAAATCTGTGAGCTGGAACAAAAAATCTATCAAGTAAAATCCCTTGAATCTGACAATATCCTTCTAGGACAGTCCTCCACACAACTCTTCCATGATATCCTACGAGCACTCTGCAATCCAGGTGAACCAGTTGGTTTTCTTGATCCAACCTATGCTAATTATCCAAATGCCGTAAAATGTGCATTACCCCGATCACCATTACAATTTATTGATGCTCTTGATACAGAAACCTGGAGTTACCTATCAAATCCTTTATCATCTCTGGAACAACTTGAGGAGTTCTGTAAACAAGGACTACGCGTCTTTGTTATCCCTGTTCCTGATAACCCAACAAGTCAGATCCCATCAGATAATTTTATGAAGAAAGCTTTAGATATATTACAACAATATAACGGGTTTTTAATTCTTGATTTTGCCTATAAAGCCTTATGGTTTGAAACAATGCCACGCTGTTTTAGCTGGTCTGTCCAAAAACATCCTCATCTTATCTGCATTCATTCAAACTCAAAATGGCTATCAAGTCTGGGTAGACGTCTAGGATGGATCGAAGCTGACACAAAAGTAATACAGGCGTTAGAAAAAATAAATGAATCAACGCTTCTTTCACCAGACACACTGCATAGCATGGCAACTGCAGAATTTCTCAAGCAAACGCTTGCTGATGGCAGCCTTAAAACCTTTATCGATCAGACACGGCATCTCTATAAAAAAACCGCTAAGGTAATGATACAAGCAATTGACTCACAACTTGGGTGGAAACGATTAATCCCTCAAGGAGGATTGTATAGCTGTTGTCCAACACCTCAACAACAAGAGCCTCAGATATTTGCAACAGATCTCTTACAACAAACCGGTGTACTGCTTATTCCTGGAACAGGATTTGGATCAAGTATGGAATATGCATTGCGACTTTCCTACGGTCCACTCTGTTATGATCATGAAAAAATAAAAGAGGGAATAGAGCGAATCAGTCGGTATCTGCAACAGTAACAAGAGGAATGGATAACGTATTCATCTATAAGAGATAAAAAAGATATCTCTTTACTGTTCTCTGCGTTTTATCACTACAATCACTGCTAAGGCAAGAATGCAAAGTAAAACTTCAAATCCTGGCGTTTGATCTAATTCATCTTTTGGAGATGAACTCTCTTCAAAATCCTGCGTTGAAGCAAGTGCTCCAGAAGATGATGTTGACGCCCAATCAACAGGAGCTATCATCTTTTTATCAAATTCATCCATGATAAAGGTGTCAGTTGACTGTGGGATATACTCAATATCAGGTTCATCATCTAGTGATTCTGTACTTCGTGTTGTCACTGAAAATGAGAAGGGAGTATCAAATGTTTCTACGACTAAGCCATTGTAATCATCGGAGATATAGAGTTCAATTTCTGCATCTTTTGTATTTTGGTAACTGCCGAATTTGTATTCTCTGCCAACAAGTTTTGGTGAATTATAGAATTCTTTTGCAATGGTGATTGTATATTCGAAGGGTAACGGCGATTGGGGTACTTCCTCTTCTTCAGGAGGTGTATCCTCTGTAAGCATGGTGATATCCCCTCGGCGAAATCCAAAGGTATAATCTGCAATGCTTGCTTGTGATGGTCGTGGAGAAAATGTTACTGCATCTTTTGTGTTCTTTGTAGTTGTAACATTTTCAAGAGCATAAAATGATGAATTATCCCAAAGAATCAATGAATACATTCCTGTATCATCTTCAGATTCAACAGTGCTTTCCATGTGAAAAGTGAGGGAGATGTTACTTGGAAACATGAACATGTCAACAAGGTCGTCTTTTCCAGCAAATTCAAAGATCGGTGCTGAATAAGGTATATTTACAACAAGTTCTCCATTGACATATCCTGTTTTTTTGCCTGTGGCGTCCTCAGCATAGAATGTTGTATCACCAGATCCCATTGCTGTGATCTGGGCCAAAGTTGGAAGGCGTTGGTCAGTGATCCCCACTGACGGCCCAATATAGTTTATTTCTCTGATATTACCAACAGTTAAATCATAGGGAAAATAGAAAATATGTTCATCCCAGGTAGATGTACTATTCCATACGTAAGACCACCAACCGTCATACATGGAATCCACACCACATTCAATGAAGGGATAATGTCCGGTATTTGTATAATCTGTAGAATCATGTGTACTGGCATGTGGTCTATTTGGATCGTAAATATATATTCTTGTTGGGGTATCCCCCTCTCCAGGAATAACCATCCAGGGTACAACCGCATGACCTGCTCCGTCAGTATATATTGCAATAACTCCAGGGTTACCATCATGTAAATCATCGATGATGGCATTTAAGATATCTTCCATATGGGGATGAAGACCAGATGATCTGGTTGTGCTTAACCCATTTTGATCTGAAAATTGACTACTTTTTTCAGATTGGATTTCTTTAGAACTTTGACCTGTTTGCCGGGCATAATAATATCGCCACGTGTAATTCCAGTTTTGCTGTTCGAGACCATCAATAGATGTTGCGTTATCCTGAACAAGATTTGCATAGATACGAGCACCCGGTCGAGACAATTCCAGAGCAAACACACTCATCCCATAGCAATGACCTCCTCTTCCACCAGTTTGCACTCTTTTTTCGTAAAGGCGTTCTGCACGTGGATTTCTCCATCCTGTTCTTACATTCCAATATACTTCATTCATTCCATAAATCGATTCCATCATACTCCAGTCCCATGTATGATTCTCATCACATCCCCAATTCCCAAATGGTAAACCCCAGTACCATTGCCAGGGGGCATGTATCTCTATATCTTCACCATCGATTCTTGTAGAACGACCCTCAGTATCATAAGCACGGACATATGTTCTAAACGTATATGGAAGAGCGATGTCGGTAAGCACATCAACTCCATTGATGAAATATATTATCTCCTCTACAGATGTCTGTGCAGGATTATACGTAAAATCATAAGGTGTTCCATCAATAGTTATCGTCATCATGGTGATGCCATCAGGATCTGTTGCAGTAGCAATAATTGTTATCACTTGGCCATCATAGGGCAGAAGGCCGTACTTTGCAGGAATTGCGTTGTCCTCCTGAATTCGAATAGAAAGTGTTACGATCGGATTGCTCCCTGTTCCAAAAACAACGATATCAAATGTCTCTCCTTGCGGTGGTGATGTTCCTCTATCATCTGCTATAATGCTAAAAGTATATCGTCCAGGTGTTGTAAATATTTCTGAATAAGAACAATTCAACATTGTTTGGTTACCTTCAGCAAAACATGTCTTAACTTCAACACCAGCTTTTAAAATCGATACATACTGCATCGCTATATCATCAGTTGCCGTGACAGAAATAGTCACTTCATCACCCACTTGAGGTATTGAGGGAGTGATAGAATAATCAATGGTGCATGGGGTTGTATCAGTTGGAGGCGGTGGAAGTGGGTCTTGCGGTTCTTCTCCACTCAAGGTTTCATAAACGATCTCTAATCTTGGTCCGTAGTAATAAATTTCATCACTATAAAAAGGAGTGGAAAAAAATTGATCGGTTTGTTTAAAAGCAACACCATAGTTTGAAGAAGGGGAATTGACCCATTGACTAACCAGATTTGTTGCCGTCCAATCATAAGGACCCTCAGAGCCAACATTTCTTGAAAAAACCAATTCAGATGCTAAAGGTTGGTTATCCCAAGTAAGTGTATTTTCATTCCATGGTTGATTCACTTTATACATGCTAATATATGCATTTGGATTAGAACCAAAATCTATACACCATAATCTAATTCTAGCAGTTTTTATTACTGCGTCATCAGGTATTTCGATAGTACTGAATTTTACAAATGAGATAAAATCATACATTGCTTCATCCTGGCCAATCAAAAGTCTGAATTGGTCTGATCCTGTGTTATAATTCTGTGTTGGTGTCCATTGATATACATATGATGATTCATCAGAATAAAAATAAGCGGTATGTATAACCGGCTCAGGAGGAGGTGCAGATAATGTTATTGGCATTTTCATTAAAAATGTTG